>DATIWA010000147.1:0-1786 GCA_035465515.1 Candidatus Limnocylindrales bacterium
CCGCCGCACTGCGGCAAGGCCTGGAACATCCCGAAGGCGCTCCAAAACACGGCACCTTTCCTCCTCACCATCCCACCCACCCGGAGCGGCCAATCCTGGTGGACGAGCGGATCGCACCCGAACCCACACGTAAGCTCTATGACGACATCAAGAACACTCTGGGCACCCCTTTTCTGAACACCTCATATATCACGTTCGGGCGCTGGCCTGACTTTCTGCGTGAGTACTGGTCCGCCGTAAAGCCGCTCATCGGCAGCCCTGCCTATGAAGAGCAGCTCACCGCAATCCGCCAGCTCGCCCTCGACCTCGCCAACGATCTTCCGGAATCTTTTCAGCTCTCTGCCGCGCGGATGGAAAAAGCCGGCGTCCCTAAAGATGAGTTTCCCGCCATCTCACAGACCACCACATTTTTCCTCGACCTGCTGAGCAAACAAGTGCTCAACATGACAGTCGCCAAGATCGGATTGGCTGGGGGCGCGCAGTCCTCAGCCGCCGCGTAGGATTGATTGTTACGGGGTTGGCTTACGCCCGCGCCACTTCTCGCCCGGCCATCAGCCGGCCTTTGACGAATGCAGCGATCTCATCAGTGACATAAGGCGGAGGCTGGATTACGAAGGAAGGTTTTCCGGTGATGCGGTCCACGGGGACCATGTCCCAGTTCGCGGCCGTTTCTGTCTTGTGCATGATGACCGCGTCCGCGCGGTCCAGGAATTCCCGCGCCGAGACCTTAAAGTCGCCGGTGCCCGCATCCAGCACCGTCAGGTAAATATCAGGTCGCAGAAAGCGGATGATGCTGTTGGACTCCATGATCACGTTTTCCGCGCCGGCAATTTTGCGCTCAATGTCCTGCATGGCTTCGCCCAGTCTGCCCTGCCGGGTGCGCACCCAGATGGACCGCTTCGCGCCGGCCACCAGGAAGCGCGAGGTGTCGGTCTCGCCGCTCAAATCTTTCTCGTCGCTGAGGGCGCGGAAGTGGTCGTCGCCGGTATCGCAGTCGCAGGGCTTGCCGTTCGCCGAGCAGATACCATGGCCAAATTGCGTGATCTTCAGGGCCGTCCAGCCGAATTCCGGCAGCGCCGCAATAATACCCGCCACCACGCTGGTCTTGCCCACGTTGCGCGAATGCCCGCCTACAACCACCAGTGCCATAAACCCTATTTTCGCAGGTTTCACCCGCCTGATAAAGCACGTTCTGGTGCGCCAGACTGTATATTCGCGGGCTTTACCGTCCCCTGTACCTCTGGTCCAGCGCCAGATTCAACTCCAGTACATTTACCCTCGGTTCCCCTAGAAAGCCGAATTGGCGCCCCTTTGTGTGCTCTCTCACCAGTTGCCGGACCTCTTGTTCTGAAATCCGCCGCGCCTTCGCCACCCGGGCCAACTGGAACTCCGCCCCGGCAGGCGTGATATGCGGATCGAGCCCCGATCCCGAGGTCGTGACCAGATCAATCGGCACCGGCGTACCTGGATTCTGGGCCTGCAACGCAGATAGATCCCCCTTCACGCGTTCGACCAGTTTCCGGCTCGTCGGCCCGAGATTGCTCCCACCCGAATCAGCTGCCGCATACCCGTTGGTCCCGGCCGCTGAGGGCCGTGGATGGAAGTACTCCGGTCCGGTAAATGGCTGGGCAATGATCCGCGAACCCACGATGTTGCCATCGCGGGTAATGAGCTGGCCATCCGCTTTCTCCGGCCAGATGCGCGCCAGCCCGGCGACTGCCAGCGGGTAAACCAGCCCCAGAAGCACGGTGGTAACAATCGTCATCAGGATTGCGGTGATGAAATT
>DATIWA010000148.1:0-1723 GCA_035465515.1 Candidatus Limnocylindrales bacterium
CGCCTTGTATCCTGCCGCCACTGGATCGGCGCGGACCATCAGAATCTCCTGCCGGTCATAACCGACGTCAATGTTTTGCAGATTGCGCAGGCTGCGAACCAGCAATCCGGCGGCAAACAAGACCAGCAGGCAGATGGAAACCTGCACAGCGACCAGCGCCTTGCCCACGGGGATGCCACGGAGCCTGGCCTGGGTCAGGGCGCCTCCCTTAAGTGTGGGAGCAACGGCCACCCGAGACGAGCGCAGCGCGGGGGCCAGCCCGAAAATCAGCCCGGTCAGCAGGCAAATTCCAGCGGTGAAGAACAGCACCCGGAGGTCGGGCGAGGTTTGCAGCCCCTCTCTAGCTCTGTCACCCACGCTGAACTTCAACAGAGCTTCCGTGCCCCAGCGCGCCACCAGCAGACCGGCGGCCCCGCCGGCAAAGGCCAGCAAAAGGCTTTCCGTAAGAAGCTGGCGCATGAGCCTGAACCGCGTCGCGCCGATTGCCAGACGGACGGCGACTTCCCGCTGGCGTCCTGTCGCGCGGGCCAGCAGAAGATTGGCCACGTTGACGCAGGCGATCAACAGCACCAGCCCAACAATGGCCATGAGCAACATCAACGGCGCGAAAAATTCGCCGCGCAGTTGAGAGAAGCCTCTGCCCCCGGGGACAACCGGCACCCTGGCGCGGCGCAGAAACTCCTGGTCGCCCGGATCGAGCGCCAGCCCCTGAGGGCCTTTGAGCCACTGCTGGAAGATCAGGTTCATGTCGGATTCGGCCTGACCCATGCTGACGCCCGGCTTCAGACGGGCGAGCACGCGCAGCCATGAAGCATGCACGTCATCCAGCCAGGGACGGCCCGGCATCATCTGCGCCTGCATCGACAGAGGGACCCAGAAATCCTGCTTGTCGCCCACCGTATCACCAACGAACCCGGGCGCCGCCACGCCAATCACGGTGTACGGAAAGTTGTTCAAACGCACGGTTTGGCCGACGATGCTCGCATCGGAAGAGAGTTTCCGCGTCCAGAAGTCATGGCTGACGACCACAACGGGGCCGGCCCCGCGGTCCACATCGTCCTGCGGCGAGAGCGTGCGTCCAAGAAAAGCGTTGACCCCGAGCGTGGAAAAGTAGTTGCCCGTCACCAGGGTGCCTACGGCTTCATCGGTCACCACACCGGAGCTCTCTGTTTCCACCTTTGACCGATTTGCCTCCCCCGAGGCGGTCATTCCGGTAAAGACATTGTTGCCGTCGCGCAGTTGGCGAAACAGGGGGTAAGAGAACAGGTCCGGCTGCGGCGTCCCGAGGTTGCGCTCGTTGGCGCGTCCGGGATCGCCCACCACCACGAGCCGGCCGGGATCTTTCACCGGAAGGATCTTAAGCAGGACCGAATTGATGAGGGTGAAGATTGCGGTGTTCGCGCCGATGCCCAGCGCCAGAGTGAGCACCGCGACTGCGGTGAATGCGGGACTCTTGCCCAGCATGCGCAGCCCATAACGAATGTCCTGGAAGAAAGTTTCCATCAGGCTTGCAGCTCCCTTGCGAACGACAATTCCGGTTTGCTTCGCGGCATTACGTGTGCGCGACTCTGCACAGCCTGCCGGATGTGGACATCAGATCTGGGTGGCGCCCAGGTCGTGCAGCGCGCCCAAAGCCCAAGCGGCATTCTTGCGGGCCTCTGCAGCCGGAGAAGTCTTGAGAACGCGTATCAGAGCGTCAATCGAAGGGCTGCCGATATTGACC
>DATIWA010000149.1:0-1718 GCA_035465515.1 Candidatus Limnocylindrales bacterium
CCTTCATAGCGAATCCGCGTAATGGCTTCCAGGTCCACCTTCTCCTGGGCAAAGGCGCTGCTCAGAAAGCAGACGCAAAGAATGGCCAGAACCAGAGCGGAACGCCGCCGGGAAATCATCATGATTACTCCTGTGTTGAAGCTGGATGGGGAGAGAAAGTCTAAATGCCGGATGAAGAAGGGTCAAACGATACAAATGTGAAGAATTGTGAAGCCGCGGCTCGGCGGATTCGCTGATGCCGCTAAGATCGGAGAAAGAGAACCACTCACACTTTCATGTCTACTTCTCTGCCACCGCAGACCTGATGGAACGCACCAGCGTAATAGTAAAGCCGGCGATGGCGGCCAGGATGGCCACAGGAACAGCCGCCTTGTAACTGAGCGTCATATCAGGACGCCCGTGCCCCAGTACTCCCAAAACCAGGAGAAGCATGCTGAGGAAAGCCACGGAAATGAAAAAAGATAAAACACCTGAAACCAGCCCGATGCCGGCACTAAGGAAGAATGTACGCATAAAAGGACCCTATTCCTGCTGCATATGAGCAGCTACGTTAGAATAATACCGTGAGCCACGCGGCGAAAACAGGGATGCGCTCTGCACAAGACATCATCCGCGACGTGCGGGTAACCCAGTCACCCAACGGAATTTGCTATGCCACGGCGGGCGACGTGACCATGCCTTCTGACGACATTGAGCGCATGGTGGAGGCCATTCCACGGGGCATTGCCGCGGCGCTGGACCGGAAAGCCTTTTATTTTGTGCCCCTGACGATCGGCGACGGGGACCACACCATGGTTGCCGAGCAGTTTGATCCTGCATTGACCGAGCAGGCAATCTGTCATCGCAACATCGATTCCGGCGACTCCCAGTGTGTGTTTATCTCCACCCGGCTGCTGGAAGACCGTTTTTCCATCGCCTTTGAGCTTTATATCAACGTGGGCCACGCGTTTGTGGAGAAGGCGGGCTTTTCGCCGGAATTCGCGGAGCTGGTCTGGCAGCAGGCCAGCAACAACGTGCGCGGCGAAACCAGCATGGACGCATTTGAGTTTCGCAAGCAGGCCCTGGCATCGGGGCGGGTGGATGAGAAGGCAAAGTCCAGCTATTTCGCCAGCGCGTTTTCTGACGCGATCGCCATCTACCTGCTCTCGCTGTGCCTCGACGTTGACTACTATGAGCTGCGGGAGCGGGAGTACCCGCTGCTGGCGCCGTCCGCGATGGCCGCGCGGCTCAGGAAAATGGCGGAGCTGTTTCCGCCCAATCCAGGATTTCAGTTCAATATTTATTACCGGCGGAGAGGCAGTTAAACGATATGGATCCCAAGAGGTCCTTCTGCTTCCTCCCGCTCCTGGCCGCTTGAAGTAACCATGGGCAGGGGAAAGGGGCCGGAAGCGGTGAGGCCGACCATGGGCCGTGTTGTGCTGTTTCAGGAGCAGCGTACAATTTTCGTTCAGATCTGGATTGCCCCGCGGTCCGGAGCGCAGCGACACAAAGAGATGATTGCACACCTTCGCGGCAGACTTATTTCCAAGCATCCCAACCAGGCCATTGTTGAGGCCGCCGGCGTGGGCTATGAGGTCAATATCACCATTCCGACGTTCTCTGAGCTGCCGGCGCTGGGCGCCGAAGTGGCGCTGTTCATCCATACCCATGTGCGCGAAGATGCGCTGTCACTGTTTGGGTTCCTCAAGCCGGAGGAGAAGCAGCTCTTCGAAAAGCTG
>DATIWA010000150.1:0-2495 GCA_035465515.1 Candidatus Limnocylindrales bacterium
CTCCCTCATAGGCCTGCTGGGAAGCTTTCATCGAGCTGTCGCGGAGAGCAATGGTGTCTCCTTCCATCTCGGTAATCAGGGATTCCTGGCGTTTGCGTACCGGCAGATATTCATCGTTATAGGCGCGGATCGCATCGTCGAGTTTGCCGGCGCTGACCAGGTCCAGCACCTTGTCCTCGATCCGGTTCACTGACGTGGAATCCATCTCTTCCGCGCGGCGGATCTTGGAGTTGATGGTGCCGTCATTCGGGGCGAGCTTCTTGATGGCCTCAACGTCGGCGGAAAACTCTTCGTCCGCGGCGGTCTTGCGCTGTTTCTCCGAGAGATCTTTCGGATTGAGCAGGTAACCCCGAATCGCGTCGCTCATCGTCATCATGTCAAACCGGAGCTTCAGGCCTTTGCGGCTGATCTCATCCGCCACGGTCACAGTTTTTTCCAATTCACCAATGCTGCGGGAGAGAATGGTGAGGACGGTGATGGAAACGCCCAGCCCAACCAACAGCACAACAAGAAAACCCGCGGTAACTTTGAATCGCACAGTACGTTGCATGCGAGAATGCTTCCTTTCGTCGACTACGCTCTAGCTTCACCAGGAGAGCTGCTTGCTTCCAGCGCCTTCTGGCGTTCAATCATTTCCTGACAAAGTCCTGGCACGTCCAGAATGAGGGCGACCTGCCCGTTGCCCAGGATGGTGGAGCCGGAGACGCCTTTCACCTGCTCGAAAAGGCGGCCCATGGGCTTGATAACGGCTTGGTGTTCACCCACAAGGGCGTCGGCGGCAAGTCCTGCTCTTCCGCCCGAATGCTCCACTACCACTACGTTTTCGCGCTCCGGCGCCTCGCCGGAAATCTCAAACAGGTCGCGCAGCCGCATGTAGGGCATTGCCCGCCCGCGCAGGTTCATGACGCCGCCTGTCTTTCCGGTGGTCTGGTCGTCCGGCATCTCCAGGCACTCGACGACGGATTCAAGCGGCAGCACAAAAGTGTCTTCGCCCACTCGCACGGAAAATCCGTTGATAATGGCCAGGGTAAGCGGCAGCCGGATGGTGATGGTGCTGCCCTGTCCGGGCGTGCTGTCAATGCGCACGGTTCCGCGCAGGTGTTCGATGTTGCGTTTGACCACTTCCATCCCCACGCCGCGGCCGGAAAGCTCGGTGACCTCGCTGGCAGTCGAGAAGCCGGCCTTGAACACCAGCGCGAATACCTCCTGGTCGCTCATCTTTTTTGCGTCGAGCTGCATGCCGTGCGCGGAAGCGTGGGCAAGAATGCGTTCGCGGTCAAACCCCGCGCCATCATCCACCACCTGGATCACGATAGTGCCGGACTCGTGCGCGGCGCGCAGCGTGATGGTCCCCTGCGGCGGCTTGTTTTTACGCCGCCGTATTTTGGCAGTTTCCAGACCATGATCAATGGCGTTGCGAATCATGTGCATCAGCGGGTCTTTAAGCCGTTCCACAATGGTGTTGTCCATCTCCACATCGCCGCCTTCTATCACCAGCCGGGCCAGCTTGCCGTGCGCCCGGGCGGTGTCCCGCACCACGCGGTAGAACTGCTGGAACAGCGGCTGCATGGGTACCATCCGAACTTTCATCACCTGTTCCTGCAGAGAGATGAACAGGTGCCTGATCTCGGAGTGCGCCTCCATGGCGTGCCGTGCATGCTCGCCCAGTTGCGCCAGCAGGCGTTCCAGCCGGCCCTGGGCAATGGCAAGCTCGCCCGTGAGATCAAGCATGCGGTCCAGCTTGTCCACGTCAACCCGCAGCGTGCGCCGCGTTTCAGCGGCGGTAAAGGCTGTGATGGCTTCACTGCCCGCGTCTGGCGCGGGTGCGGAAAGCGATTGTTCGTCAAGGCCGGCGGCTTCGCGTATCTGCTGGAGAAGCTGCACTTCGGATGCGGGAATCGGCTGCGCGCCGTCACTGGCGGCCACCGCTTTGCGCAGCACGTCCACCGTCCGCAGCAACTGCGTGCATAGCTTTCCTGTAACCGGGACCATGCCTTTGACCACACGATCAAGCACGTCTTCCAGCCCGTGGGCAAACGCACCCAGTTCGTTCAGGTCCAGCGCGAATGCGCTGCCTTTCAGCGTGTGGATGGCGCGGAAAATCACCTGGACCAGTTCTGTATCGCCGGGACGGGACTCCAGGGCAAGCAGAGCCTGCTCCATGCTGTCCATGCCCTCTTCAGACTCAATCCGAAAGCTGGCCAGAATCGTATTGCGGTCAATCTCCATGCTTACACTTCCCGGACGGATGCGCTTCCGTCTGCATCGATTTCAATCTTGCGGCCTCGCGTGCCGCCCACCTGGGTTTCCGTCACGCGAATGCCATGCTGTTCCAGCCATTGCAGCGCGAAAGAGGAGTTTTTGGTGCCCAGGTGTTCTCCGGCCCCGGAGCGGAAAGCCTCAAACAGGCACGCTCCACCATAAACTTTGGCCAGCAGGTCTTTTCTTTGGCTGCCAAGATCCAGAAGTTTGTCCAAAAGAATCTTGAGAGCCAC
>DATIWA010000151.1:0-4231 GCA_035465515.1 Candidatus Limnocylindrales bacterium
TTTCCGCTACGGGCTATTTTTTAGCTTGCCATGAAGCGGCGCAAACGCCAGGTGAAAGGAACCTTGGCGCAGGGGTTCTGCTGATTATGTTTGCAATGCCGGCTCTGCTCATCGGCGCCCTGGGAGCTTTGAGTTTCATCCTGGGCCTCAGCTATCTTGCCTACCGCAGCATCGTATCTCGCCGCTCAATCCAAGCACCTTGATCAGGCTTTCGGACCAGGCGTTCGCGCTCACTCTCCTTCAATTAGATGCCGGAGCAGGCGTTTTCCTTCCGGCCAGTCTCCCAGGCCGGAATCGCCGTTGATATGTCCCGCCGCGCCGATGTCCACAAACCGGCTGCCCCAGTTCCGGGCAATCTCCCGCGCCCGCTCCAGCGAAAGATAAGGGTCGTTGTTGCTGGCCACGACAATCGAAGGAAACGGCAGCAGCCGGCTGGGCACGGGGATAAAGTCCTTGAGCTGCCGCGGTGAATCCTTCCGGTCCACGTCCGCCGGCGCCACCAGCAGCGCGCCTTTGATCTTGCCCACCAGGTCCGGCGCCGCCTGGCACCAGTATGCCAGCGCAATGCAGCCAAGGCTGTGCGCGGCAAAAACAATCGGCCCCGGCGACTGCCTTACCTCTTCCGTGATCCGCTCCAGCCACCAAGTCCGATGCGGCGTCTCCCAATCGCGCTGCTGTATGCGCAGGAAAATCGGGTTCTGCTGCTCCCACAACGTCTGCCAGTGCCGCGGACCCGAATTCTGCCAGCCCGGCAACACCAGCACGCTGGCCGCAATTTCTTTCTTTACGATCTCAAAATGGTTGGCCCTTTCAAACTCTTCGCGCAGCCCCGGCGTCCGCAGGTTCTCACGGATATGCCCCAGCCGCTGCTCCAACTGATGCAGGGCATGGCCGATGTTGCCGGCGTTTGTGTAAGCAATGTCCCGCCACATGGAATAGGGACTGGAGGCAATCCGCGTCATCTCCCGCAACGCTCGCCCGCCAATGGCATGCAGGTCAGGATCGTTCCCGAACTCCTCCACCAGCGAAGCCGCCAGCGCCGTGGAGATCATCTGCGGCACATGGCTGATCCACGCGCACAACCGGTCATGTCGCTCGGAATCCATCCGGATGAGCCGCGCGCCAATCCCTTCCAGCAAGTCGCGGTAATCCTTGATCTTCCCGTGTTCCAGGTCCTGTCCCGGCTGCGGCGTCAGCAGCCACACCGCGTTCAGAAAAAGCCGGGACTCGGCATTCTCAATCCCGCTATGCTCCTTGCCCGCCATGGGATGTCCGCCCAGGAACCGCTGCCCTGCCCGGTCGCCGAACACCGAGCGCGCCCGCTCCACGATCTCCTTCTTCGTGCTGCCCACATCGGTGATCAATACGTTGGGCGAAACCAGCGGGCCAATGCGCTCGATCAGGTCAATAATCCCGCCCACCGGCGTGGCCAGCACAATCAGGTCGCTGCCATGCACCGCTTCCACCGGATCTTCCGACCCGAGGTCAATGGCCCGCATGCCTCGCGCGCGATCGAGCACCGCCTCGCGATCACAGCCGATGATGGTGCCGTTAAATCCGGCCGCCTTCAGGGCCATGCCCAGCGACCCGCCGATAAGCCCCGTCCCGATAATCGTTATCTGCTTGAAAGCCATGGTTGAGGAATTGCGGAATGGAGATTTTCGCACTTCGCTCCCCAAACACCAAATCCGGCGGGAGCTTCCACAGGCCACTGGTGCGAGTACGTCGCTCCTAGTTCGCTGTTTCGCAAAAGGGTTGGACATCAGGTGATGTTACAATCTCCGAACTGTTTGCGTCCCCAGCACAATAATTCAATAAAAGAGTTTAGGAGGAGGGGGTATGTCTGCACCTGCACCAGGACCAGCGCCTCAGGCCGCGCCGAAGCCTGAACCGTCCGAGCTGATCATGCAACTGAGTCTTGGTTACATGGCATCGATGTGCGTTCAAGTTGCCGCGAAACTGGGGATAGCCGACCTGCTGGCAAAGGGTCCTAAAAATGTCAAGGAACTGGCATCCAGCACCGGGAGCCACGAAGACCGCCTTTACCGGGTCCTGCGCCTGCTTGCGAGCCTCGGGGTGTTTGTTGAAACCACGTCGAGGACCTTTGCTCTTACTCCTCCCGCGGAAACATTACGGTCCGATGTATCAAATTCACTTCGTCCAATGGCGCTCTGGCTGACTGATTCGTTCCATTTCCGCACGTTCGCCGAGATGATGCACACGGTGAAGACAGGCGAGATCACCTGTGATCACGTTCACGGCAAGCCGATCTTCGAATATCTGCCCGACGATCCAGCCGAATCAGCCGCCTTTAACTCAGCCATGACCTGTATGAGCGAGTTTGTTACGCCGGCGGTCCTTGAGGCTTACGATTTTGCCGGGATCAACACGCTAATGGACGTGGCCGGCGGGCATGGGGCGTTGTTGCGCGCCATCCTGAACAAACACCCGGAGATGCGCGGGATACTGATTGATCTCAATCACGTGATTGAAGGGGCAAAGGAATTGAAGGAAAACCAGGCGCTGGCGCATCGTTGTGAGTTCCTGAGCGCGGATTTCTTTGCTGAGGTTCCCACGAGCGCAGACGCCATCATCATGAAGCACATCATTCACGACTGGGAGGACGATAAAGCCGTCCGCATTCTGAAGAACTGCCGCAAGGCGCTGGAGGGAAAGAGAAACGCCAAAGTCCTGCTCGTCGAAAGTGTGCTTCCGCCCGGCAATGAACCTCATTTCGGCAAATTTCTTGATTTGGAGATGTTCGTTTACCCCGGTGGGCGCGAACGCACGGAAGAAGAGTTCCGCAGGCTGTTTGCTGCCGCAGGATGGCGTCTGACCCGCGTGGTTCCGACGAAAGCTCCCCTCTGGCTGGTGGAAGGAGTTCCTGCCTAGCAACTGGAACCCCGCTCCTCGCGTCAGGAACAACAGACGGTCATACTTCGAACCGGACTGTGAGTGAAACGGCTCTTTTGCCGTAAGCGTTGCCTCCAGACCGGCCAAGCTGCTCTTTGACACGGCAGATGATGGGCCTTTATGTTCCCTCATAGAGGCCCGCGCCGTTGCACCCTTCCACTTCCTTTTGCTACCCTTCCAACACATCCTGAGATTGTGTCTAGGGTTCCGCTCCTGTTTGACTTGGGGAGGCCAGCGACCAAGCGACACCACGGCCAGCACGATCCGGCCTGCAACTTACGGCATAAAAGGCCTGAGGTAGATTCCGAAAAAGGAGTTCTACTCATGCCTGTTCTCTCCGCTGATTGGCCGGCCCCACTCGCGCCGGTCATGCTTCAGGGCAAGCTCATTCGCCTTGAGCCCCTCCGGCCCGACCACGAACCGGAACTGTTGAAGATCTCTGCCGACGAACAGATCTGGCGCTATCTCACGAGTAACGCGTTGCCCGCGAACCTCGCGGCCTCGTTGCGCGACCACCTGACAGGTTCGGCCTTGCCTTTTGTCATCCGCGCCAAGTCTGACGGCCGCCTGCTCGGAATGATCCGTCTCAAGAATTTGTCACGCGAGCACAGGAAGGCCATGGTCGGATCATGGGTTGCGCCCTCAGCCTGGGGCAGTGGGGCCAACACGGAAGCAAAACTTCTCCTGCTCGAATACGCCTTCGAGTCGCTGCATTGCCGGCGCATCGAGTTCCACACCGATAAACGCAATCTCCGCTCGAGAGCGGCCCTGAGGAAAATGGGCGCTGTGGAAGAAGGCACTCTGCGTTCATACCTGGTTACGCGGGATGGTCATCGCCGCGACACAGTTGTCTTCAGCGTGCTCGACACTGAGTGGCCGGATGTAAAGCGAACATTGCGGCTGCGGCTGGAAGCACAAATATCAAACAAATGAAGAACGTGACGGACAGCCTCAATGACCGCGAGGGTCTATTACGCACAAAGGCTCCTGAACACGGGTGACCAGCACGCGCGCGAAGGCGCGAAACCCCGGGGTCTTCATCGTGCCCGCATTTGGCACGCAAGGAATGGAAAACGCTGACCGAGGTCGAAGGCAGCGGAAGCGAAGCGCCAACAAAGTCAGCCTGTCAGCACAGTCATTACTATCGTTACGTGATAAACCCTTGAAGGGTTTCGATCTCCGTTGGCGTTTTGCTAGTGTGTCGCCATTCCCCAGGCAATTCCATTAAATAACGAGACATTTCTAAAAACCAGGAGCCCACACATCCCAATGCACTCTACCCTACGATACATCACCGTCTTGATGTTTACTTTGGCAT
>DATIWA010000152.1:0-1771 GCA_035465515.1 Candidatus Limnocylindrales bacterium
ACAGGCCCGGCGACGTTTTTGAACCACCTTCCTGGTTCGTCAGTGCGAAGGAACTGCACCTGGTTGGCCGCCTTTGCCGCGGGAGCAAGGACCAGGGCAGCGGCAAAAACGAGAGCCATGCTCATGAAACGAGAGAAACGGAGTGAAGATTTCATTCAATAACCTCCAGGCAAAAATCTTTTTAAGAGGGGAGGTTCTCGGCCGGAATCCGAAAGCGGAGGCTAATATAAATGTTGCCGGAGGCGCGATTGTAGAGAGACAGAATTTTTTCCGGCTTTCAGAAAATGCAGCCCGGGTACATGGACGACCGTACCGTAACTTTTTTCGAAGATACGACTCGCGGCGGCCGCTCATGGCGGGCCCGCCGGTCAACCAATCAGTTCAGCACGAGCCATGACTTGCATTCTTCAGGAGTCAGGGCCGGAGACAACACGGTTCCTCTCATGGCCCGGACAATTCCGTCGCTGGTTGAGCAGAAGCTCCTGGTCCCGGTGTTGGAGTTGATCGGAGTGGCAAGCAGAACATAATCGGTGCACACGCCGCCGGCGCAAACTCCGGTCATGGTGTATTTGAAGGCGCCTTTGTTGCACCAGGCGCCCGCCAAGCAACCTGAATTACCGAGATTGTTGTCGATCAGGCAGGCATGTTGTTGATTAGCGTCGGAAGCGGAGTTGCAGGAGGAGTCGCCGGACCCGAGCGTGGCCAGGTCTGCTGCGTAGCCGCCGGATGGATAGCTGACCCTGTAAGCTGCCTGTGCCGTGTCAATGGTGCGCACCGTCGCAGCGGCGGCAGAGTCGTTGGCGGCCATGCGCGCGCGCAGAAGATTCGGTATCAATATCGCGGCGATGATCAAAATACCAACTACGCAGGAACCGATGTACCCCATGATCAGCCCGGCAAGCGCCATCCCGTCGCCCTTCAACCGCCCCATACTCTCTCGAATGCTCTTGCGGGAAAGGTGTCCCAGAACAATGGCAGGAATACCGGCCACGAAAGAGAGGCAGAGGAAGACGGAAGCGATGCCCAGAACCAGGCTTGCAATGGCCTGGCCGTCGGTCCGTGGTTGCATGTTGTATTGCGGGTGCATGGGCTGCGCCGAAGGCACGTTGAGCCAGGGCGAGACCGGCGCGCCTTCGCGCGGTGGCGCGGAAGTGGCAGCTGCGGGAGCGGCCCCGGCAGCAGCGCCCGCGGCCGGCGCCGATACAGCCGGACTGGCGGTTTGCGTCTCATTCCCCTGGGTTGAACGGCCACACTTCGAGCAAAAGACAGAGTTGTCCGGCAAAGAAGCGCCGCAGCTAGCGCAGAACATGAAAGTCTCACCTTTGTCTGATCAGGATGATGTGCCGGAAAGCTACTTCATTTTTGTCCAAATAGCAATGTTTCAGTTGCCTGGAATAATTACCCGCAGGTTACTCGATTCGCTTGCGGACCTACTCGTCCCGCAAAGCCTGAATCGGCTCCACAGTCGCGGCGCGGCGTGCCGGAACAAGCGCGGCAATGCTCCCGACCAGCAACAGCACAAGCACCACGACGGCGTAGGTCCAGGCGTCCGTGGACTTCACGCCGTAGAGAAAGCTCTTCACCAGCCTGCCTGTGGAGATCGCCAGCACAATGCCGGCTGCGATTCCAGCCGAGACCATCACCGTTCCCTGGCGCATAATCATTGTCAGGATGTTCTGGCGCGTCGCTCCCAGGGCCAGGCGCACGCCGATCTCACGGCGACGATAGCTTACCAGCTGCGCCAGCACTCCATAGAGTCCGGCCACCACCA
>DATIWA010000153.1:0-11711 GCA_035465515.1 Candidatus Limnocylindrales bacterium
CGGGCAATAACGTTCTGCACAAGGTTGACCCGGTATTCACCGCTCATAAATTCAACGCTGTTCCGGCGCGAATCGTGATTGATAAATACGGCAAGGTAAAGCACGTTCACGTGATCAGCGCCTTTCCTGACCAGACCAAAGCGATCCTTGACGCGCTGATGCAATGGGAGTTCCGGCCTTACCGGCAGAATGGACAGCCGGTTGAAGTTGAGACCGGCATCATGTTCGGCGGCCCGCCACATGCGCGGAGGGAATCGCGTACGGCGAGGGCTCTTGCCGAATGATCCAAGCTCAAGAATGGCTGGCCGGGGCTCGCGCTTTCGACGTTCCCTTGACCGGAGTCTCGGCGTTCGTCTATAAATCTCATCACCCGTAAAGGGTGGGCGACGCAAGTCGCGACAACTAAGATGCAGCAGGATGCTCGGGAAAGCGGTGTGAATCCGCTACTGCCCCGCAACTGTGAGCGACGTTCATCAGGGCCGGCACGGCCACTGCCGAAAGGCGGGAAGGCGCCGGCGCAAAAGTCGCAAGTCAGGAGACCGGTCCCAGCTGCCGATGTTCAGCGCCTCTTCCGAGGGGAAGGAGACCGGCCATGAGATCGCTCGCGATTGGCACGCTTCCGCGTGCATGCAACGAACACACGGTTTTATTCGCATCGCAACCACCGTTATCCGGAATGCGCAGGCCATACGCGGTAAGCGTCGCGGTAAAGCTGCCGGCGCTGATGGCGGCGCTGCTGTTGTTTCTCTCGCTTTCCGCATTTGCAGACGGCCCGACCCGCATTCACGGCACCGTTAAAGACCCGCGCGGCGCGGTCATCCCCAACGCGCAGGTTGAACTCTTCAAGCAGGGAAGAAAGATTGCCTCCGGCGTTACCGACCAGGCGGGAAATTATAGTTTCTCCGATCTGCCGGCAGGAGACTATGAGGTCCGCGCCGCAGCCGCAGGATTCTCAGCGCGGCAGAGCGGGCCTGTCCATCTCGGCGTCAGCGGGGCCTCCGCGGTGGACTTTTTTCTTGCGGTTGAGGCCATCCCTGAACACATCGTTGTCTCGGCGACCGGCATTCCAGTGCCGGAATCACAGGTAGGGGCCGCTGTCTCGGTGATCACGCGCGAGGAATTCCAGGACCGCATGGACATCCTGGAACCGCTTGAGCAGGCGCCCGGAGCACAGATTGTTCAGAGCGGTCAAAGGGGAGCGGCCACATCGCTTTTTGTGCGCGGCGGCAACAGCAACGCCAACAAGGTCCTGCTTGATGGAGTGTCGCTCAACGACATTGGCGGCGTGGTCAACTTCGGCACGCTGGCCACCACCGGCGTTGAGCAGATGGAAGTCCTGCGCGGGCCCAACAGCGTTCTGTATGGTCCGGATGCAGTGGCCGGAGTGGTGAGCCTGACGACGCGGCGCGGCGCCACACGGAGACCGGAAATCTCGTATTCCTTTGACGCAGGCAATTTTGGCGCTTTGCATCATGATGTTTCGCTGGGGGGCGTTTTTCGCCGCCTCGACTACCTGGGTGAGTTTTCCCGGTCGGACACGAACAACAGCCTGCCCAACAGCACTTTTCATAACGGCACGTACGTCGCCAATCTGGGCCTGGCTTTGAATGCCACGACGGAGGCGCGCTTTACCGGGCGTTACACCACGGCGGCGCTCGGACAGCCCAATGCAATTGATTTTTTCGGCATTGCCGACGATTCCTTCCAGCGCGACCAGGACGCGTATTTCTCCGCCACTCTTCAGAACCAGACAACGGAACGCTGGCACAATCTCCTGCGCTATGGGGGAACGCGGCTGCGCCTGCAGGACGAAAACCCTTTACCAACCGGCATTCCCTTCGACAACGGATTCGGATTCGGCTTGAACTTCCTCGGGCGCCCGGTAACCATTCGCGGAGCAAACGGCTTCAGCGTGACGGGGCAGGCGATCCTCGACTTCGGCGGCGATTACCCCGCGCTCACCGGCAGCTCCAGCAAACGCGACTCTGTTTATCTGCAATCGGATTACAGCTTCAATCCGCACCTGACCGCCCTGGCGGCGTTTCGCTTTGAACAGGAGCGGGGATTCACTCTGGCTTTCGGCAGCAGCACTCCGGCGGACCGCAACAACTTCAGCTACATCGCCGAGATCCATGGCAGCCTGGGCAGCCGCGCCTACGCGGCCCTGGGCGGCAGCGTGGAAAAAAACGCCGTGTTCGGGACCGCAGCCATCCCCCGCGTCTCAGTCGCTTATTATGTGGTCCGGCCCAATTCAGGAGGCCCGCTGAACGGCACAAAACTGAAAGCCAATTACGGGCAGGGGATCAAAGAGCCCTCGATTTTCGAAGAGAGCGCGTCACTTTTCGGGTTGCTTTCGCAATTGAGCGGCGGTCCACAGCTGATTTCCCAGTTCAGGGTGGGGCCCATCGGCGCGGAACGGTCGCGCAGTTACGATTTCGGCGTAGAGCAGATGGCCGCGAACGACCGGCTGAAGATCTCGGCCACGTTCTTCCACAACCAGTTCACCAACCAGATCGAGTTCGTCCCGAATACGGCGTTGCCCCTGCTGGGAGTTCCGGCGGCCGTGGCGGCGCAGGCAGGATTCGGGGCCACGGTCAACTCCGGAGACACGCGGGCGCTGGGCGCCGAAGTTGAAGTGGCTGCCAACCTGGGGCATGGGTTCACCGCCCGCGCCGGCTATACCTATCTGGACGAGGTGGTAGAGCGGTCCTTTACGAATGACGCTTTTTCCTGCTCCTCCTCATCACCCTCGCCCTCATGCTTCAACCCGGCGTTTCCCGGCATTCCGATCGGCGCTTTTGCGCCTCTGGTGGGGAGCCGTCCATTCCGCCGCGCGCCACATACGGGGTACTTTTTCGCCGGTTACAGCCGGGCGAGATTTGACCTCAGCATCAATGGCTACCTGGTAAGCCGCCGCGATGACAGCACCTTTCTGAGCGACGGCTTTTTCGGAACCACCATGCTGCTGCCCAACCGCAACCTGGCGCCGGCGTTCGAAAAAATCGATGTTGGGGGAAGCTACCGCATCAACCCGCGCCTGAGGGTCTTTACGGTGATGGAAAACGTTGCCAGCCAGCACTACGATCCGGTGTTTGGCTTTCCCGCCCTGCCGTTCAGCTTCCGCACCGGCCTTAAAGTCACGCTGGGCGGAGAATCGTGGAAGTAAACACGCGATGCGGAACGCGAGCCCGGATTTTCATGGGCAAAGCGGCGTGTGACCAAAGGGCAGGGACGTATGGACTCATGTTTTGCCGCCCAACCGAACATATCATTGCTGCTGGCGGGACCTGCGATGGTCCGGCTTGCGGCCGGTGCGGCGCGTGCCGGGACTTTGACGGCCCAACACTCCCCAAATGGAACTTGCAACCGACACAAGGGCCGTTTCGGCCTACTCTCCGACATCCACGCCGATTCTGGACGGTTTGCGACCGCCCGGAAAGGCCGAACCCGGGAAACTGAGCGCCGGAGAGTACTTCTTTTTCAGCAGCGTGCTGATCCTCACCCTGGTATGGCTCCCTGAACTCCGTGCAATGCTATTGGCGCTTCGCCTGCCGGCTGTCAGCGTCCCGACAGTGATCCTGGCGGGGCCGGCTGCGGCGCTTCTGATCGCCATGCTCGTGCATGAACTGGGGCATCTTGTGGCGGGAGAGCTTGCGGGTTTCAGGCTGGTCCGGGTTGCGTTGCCCGTCGCTTTTACGGGACGGCGGCCGGCGAACCGGAGGTTGGACTCCGGCGACTGCCTGCGCGCAGGCGCTTTGATTGTGGCGCCGCGCAGATCGGACCATATGCGACGGCGACTTTTCACGCTGTTCCTTGGCGGCCCCGCGGCTGCTGTTCTCTTCGCCACGGCCCTGGAGGCCTGCCCGCATTGGGCGAGCATGGCGAGAAGCATTTCTTTCGGAATCCATGTAGTGTCAGCCTTCTGCATTCTTACCAGTGTTGCGGCGCTGTTGCCCGACGTCACGCGGCACGGCAACTTCTCAGACGGCGCCCGGGTGCTTATGCTGCTGAAAAATGACGCCCGCGCAATGAGATGGATGGCCATCCTGCGAATGCAGCTTGCGCTGGAGAGCGGCATTCACCCACGCGACTGGGACCCGACCCTGGTGGTCCGCGCCACTCTCATCAATGACGACACCCGCGATGCGGTGGCCGCCCACTGGCTGGGATATCTCTGGGCAGCGGAGCGCCAGGACATCACTTCCGCGACCAGGTATCTGGAAGATGCCCTGGCAGCGCCGGCCTCCATATCCAACTGGCTGCGCGACCGGCTTTTCCTGGAAGCAGCCGTCTTTCAAGCCTGGTTTCGCGACAATCCGGCCAAGGCCCAGGCGTGGGCGGCTTTGATCCGCGGAAGGAAACTGACGGCCCTTCAGCAGCAGAGGCTCGCCATAGTCCTGCTCTGGGCAGAAGGCAAGCTATTTGATGCCTGGGAGAAAATGGCTGCTTACGTTGCCGCCCTGCGCCAGCTTCCGGCCGCACCGGCACGGGACATGGCAGAGAAAAGCGCGCTGGAGTGGAAGCACCAGATGGAGTCGCGCATGCTGACCCGCGCGTGGCGCACCATCTACTCGATGTCGCGCGAAGTGGACCATTCCACAAACGGAAACGCGGTGGCATCTCCGGCAGGGCCGCAAGTCTCTTCATGGTAGTATCGGGTTGTGGCCCGCTCCGGGAACCCCAAACAGCACAAACGTTCTAAAAGGCCGCCTCGGCGCAGCGCCGCCCATCTGGTGGTGATCACCGGCATGTCCGGCTCCGGGAAGGCCTCGGTGATGAAGGCCTTTGAAGACCTGGGCTATTACTGCGTGGACAATCTGCCGATCGGGCTCATCCCGCGATTTGCCGACCTTGCCAAGCAATCTCCCGAGATCGAAAAGACGGCGCTGGTCGCCGACATTCGGGAAGGCGAGCAACTCAAGCGGCTGCCTTCGATCATCCGCTCGCTCAAGCGGCAGGTAAACACCACCGTGCTTTTTCTGGAAGCGTCCGATGAAGTGCTGCAGAGGCGGTTCAGCGAGACCCGCCGCCCGCACCCTCTGGGCAAGGAATCCACGGTCAAGTCGGCGCTGGGCAGGGAGCGCAGGACCTTGCAGCCGATCCGGGCCCTGGCGGACATCGTTGTGGACACTTCCAGGTTCAACGTCCACGAATTGCGTTCGCATGTCACCTCAAAGTTCACGGCCGGCAGCACGGACAAGGACATCCTGATCTCGATTGTCAGCTTTGGCTACAAGGCCGGCCTGCCGAACGATGCCGATCTGCTGTTTGACGTCCGGTTCCTGCCCAATCCTCACTTTGTTCCGGAGTTCAAGCCATTGACGGGGAGGCACCCGCAGGTAGCCAGGTACATACGTTCCTTTCCACAGACCCAGGAATTCATTGACCGGATATCGGACCTGCTGGTGTACCTGATCCCGCACTACGTACAGGAAGGGAAGAGCTACCTGACCATCGGGTTTGGCTGCACGGGCGGGCAGCACCGTTCGGTGATGATCGCGGAAGAAGTCAAAAAGCGCCTGGCCAAGGCGGGATATCGGGTTAAGGTCACCCATCGCGACTCACCCAGGTGATTAACAATAATTGATCGCCAAAGCTGCGGTCTTTGTGCCCCATTCCGCATGCCTCCTTTAGAATGAAAGGATGTTCTCTGGCAGCAGTGGGGGCGCGCGGCAAATGGGCCGTTTGCTGGGACACCTCCGTCCCTACAGCCTGCATTTCCTTTTTGGCACCCTGTTGATGTCCGCGGTAGGCGCGCTGGAGTCGTTCCGGATCCTGCTGTTTGTGCCCATTGTGGACAAGGTGCTCAATCCGGCTGCGCCCAGTCCCTCGCTGAAGCTGTTCAACGTTCCCGGCAGCAGCCATGTGGTTTACCTGCAACAGTTCATACCGCAGTATTTTCACAATCCGCTGACGGTCGTGGCAGTGGCGCTGATCGGGGGCACCCTGATCAAGGGAGTGTGCGATTATCTGGGGACATATCTGGTCAATTACGCCGGGCTGGGGCTGGTGACCGACCTGCGCAACCGGCTCTATGACCGGATCCTTCAGCGCTCCATTGCGTTCTTTTCACGCAATCCAACGGGGACCCTGATTTCCACGGTCATCAATGATGTGGACAAGGTCCAGTCCACGCTCTCCATTGCGCTGGCCGAATTTCTGCAACAGTTCTTTACCCTGGTGTTTCTGGTCGGCGTGGTCATTGTGCTGGGACATAAACTTTCCCTGGTGCTGCTGATCTTCATCCCGGTGGTGATCGTTTCGGCGGGAAGGATCGGGCGGCGGGTCCGCAGCACCACACGCAAGGGCCAGGACAAGCTGGCCGACATCCAGAACATCCTGCATGAGACCGTTACCGGCAACCGCATCGTCAAGGCCTTCACCATGGAGGGCTGGGAAAGCGTTCGTTTTCGGGGCGCGGCAAAAAGGCTTTTTCGGGCGAACCTGAGATCGGTGGCGGTGCAGGCCATCAGCTCGCCTTTCATGGACATCATCGGCGCGCTCGCCGTGGCCCTGCTGCTGTGGGTGGGGCGAAGCCAGATCAAGACCGGAGCGATGACCGCGGGCGTATTCATCACCTTCATCGTCGCGGTGTTCCGGCTTTACGATCCCGTGCGCAAGTTCGCCCTGTTTTACAACAGTTTCCAGCAGGCGCTCGGAGCGTCTTCCGAAATATTTCGTTTCATGGACGAACCGGAAGAGATTCGCGAGCGGCCCGGGGCAATCGCGCTTCCGCCCTTTCGCGAGCGGGTCTGTTTTGAAGATGTGTGGTTTTCCTACGGTGGAAGCGACGCCGAGCAGCCGGAGATATTGCGGGGCATCAATCTGGAAACCCGCGCGGGAGAGATCGTGGCGATTGTGGGCTCCAGCGGCGCGGGAAAGAGCACGTTGGTCCACCTGATTCCGCGCTTCTTTGATGTTACGTCGGGGGCCATCAAGATTGACGGGCATGATATCCGCGACGTGACGCTCGAGTCTCTGCGGACGCAGATCGGCGTCGTGACCCAGGAGACGATCCTGTTCAACGACACGGTGCGGAACAATATTGCCTACGGCCAGCCGGACGTCAGCCAGGAGGCAGTGGTTGAAGCGGCCAGGGCGGCCCTGGCGCATGACTTCATTCAAAAGCTGCCGGAAGGCTATGACACGATCATCGGAGAGCGGGGGCTGCGCCTTTCCGGCGGAGAGCGCCAGCGGATCGCCATTGCCCGGGCGCTGCTGAAGAATGCGCCTATTCTGATCCTTGACGAAGCCACGTCGGCCCTGGATGCCGAGTCCGAGGCCCTGGTGCAATCGGCGCTGCAGAACCTGATGACAGGACGCACGGTCTTCGTAATCGCCCACCGGCTGGGCACCGTGCGCCATGCCGACCGCATTGTCGTTCTGGAGAACGGAGCGGTCGCCGATTCCGGCAGCCACGAAGACCTGCTTACGCGCCTGGGGACGTACCGCAAATTATATGAATTGCAGTTTATGGATTTAGAGCCGAAAATGAGTGAAGAAGCGGTCGAAGGCGTGCGCGGACCGCAAATCACAAGCTAAAATTCTCCTTCCATGTCCATCCGATCCATGACCGGGTTTGCGCAGGTGAAGTCCCAGGCAGCCGAGGGCATTGCCTTCACCGTTTCCCTGAAATCAGTCAACCATCGCTTTCTCGATCCACAGCTCCGGCTTCCGCCTGAGATGGACGAACTGGAGATGAAGCTTCGCCGCGTGTTGAAGGAGCGGCTGGCGCGAGGACATGTGGAGCTTACGCTCAGCGTGGAACGCGCCGCCGGCGAAGGGTTTGGATTCAACCGCGAACTGGTGGGTGGCTACGTGGCTGCTTTCCGCAAAGCGGCGGCAGAGTTCGGCACTTCAGGGGAACCCGACCTGAACGCGGTTTTTCGCATGCCCGGCGCGCTTGGCGAGGCCGCAAGTCTTGACGGCGATCTGCAAAACGCCGTGCTGGCCGCCGCCGGCGAGGCGATTGAAAAACTCAACGCAATGCGCGAACACGAGGGGCAGGAGATAGAGGCCGAGTTGCGGCGCAGGCTCAAGTCCCTGGAGGAGGCCGTGGAGGAAGTTTCCAGGCTGCGCGCCGCGGTGAGCCGCGCGGTGATGGAAAAGGTACGGTCGCGCATGCAGGAACTCCTGGAGACCGCCGATGAGGACCGTATTTTGCAGGAGGCGGCGATCCTGGCCGAGCGCAGCGACATCCAGGAGGAACTGGTCCGGCTGCAAACCCACGTTGAACATTTCCGCAAGCTGCTGGAGCACGGCGGGGAAGCGGGCAAAAAACTGGACTTCCTGTTGCAGGAACTGAACAGGGAAGCCAACACCCTGCTCTCCAAAACCAGCGGGATAACCGGAGAAGGGCTCAGGATCACCGAACTGGGCCTGCAAATGAAATCAGAGATTGAAAAATGCCGCGAGCAGGTGCAGAACCTGGAATGAGCGGAATCCCTTTCATCATCTCAGCGCCTTCCGGTTCGGGGAAATCCACGCTCGTCAACGAACTGCGGAAGTACGTTCCCAATGTGGAGTTTTCCATCTCGTACACCACGCGGCTGCCCCGGGGCAGCGAGCAGGACGGGCGCGAGTACCACTTCATCTCGCGCGGCGAGTTCGAGCGCATGATCGAGCAGAGTGAATTCCTGGAGCATGCGGAGGTCTTCGGCAACTACTACGGGACCGCCAAGAGCGTCCTGGAAGACGCAGCCCGCGGCGGGAATGACGTGGTTTTCGATATTGACGTCCAGGGCGAGCGCCAGGTGAAGGAAAAGCTGCCCGAGGCCGTGAGCATCTTCGTGCTGCCTCCGAGCCGCTCGGAACTGGAATCACGCCTGCGCAAGCGCAGCAAGAGTGAAAATGTAAATTCGGAGGGCGTGATCCAGCGCCGGCTGGACACCGCGCGCAAGGAGATTGAGAACTACCCGAATTACGACTATATTCTTGTAAACGATCGCCTGGAGCAGTCGCTGGACCAGTTGGTGGCAATTGTTCTGGGCGAGCGGGCACGGCGTTCAGGGAAACCACCTTCGCCGGAAGAGAAACAGTACTTAGAGACAGCCAGGAAATGCCTGAAGGCGCAAATGGAGAGGCAAATCAAAGGTATTCTGGTTTCCTTCGATGTTTGACCCCCACCGCAGACCAAGAGTCAGAGGTGACAAGGCCATGAAACTGAAAGACGGTTTCGACAGCAATTATCGCTACGTTCTTGTGGCGGCGCGGCGCGCGCGCCAGCTTTCCGGAGGCGCTCCCGCCCTGGTTCCCACGAACTCCCGCAAGGTCTGTAAAATCGCGCAGGAAGAGATTGACGCCGGAAAAGTGCAGTTCGTAACGGGCGCTGCCGAGTCCCCGGCGGAGGCGGCCCCTCCGGCCGAAGACAAGGGATAACTCTTCCGGCATCGCCCCATTAGGCGGCGGGACTGACCCGGATTACAATCCTTGTATGAAGGTCGCTCTAGGTGTCTCCGGCGGCATTGCCGCGTATAAAGCCGCGGAACTGGTGCGTCTGCTGCAAGACCGTAATCTTCGCGTACAAGTGGTGATGACCCGAGCGGCGCAGGAATTTGTGCGTCCGCTTACCTTTGCCGCGCTTAGCGGAGAGAAGGTGATCACCGACTTGTTTGGCGGCGGAGCGGAAGAGCCGAACATCGATGCCGCCATAGAGCACATTGCCGTGGCCCAGGCGATTGACGCGCTGGTGGTGGCCCCGGCAACCGCCGACGTGATCGCCAAATTCGCCCACGGCGAAGCCAACGATTTCCTGACCACGCTCTTTCTGGCCACGACCGCGCCGGTGATTGTTGCGCCGGCCATGAACGTGAACATGTGGGACCACGCCGCAACCAGGGCCAACATTGAGACCTTGAAGCAGCGCGGCGTACGGATTGTGGACCCGGACAGCGGCTACCTGGCGTGCGGAATGATCGGCGCGGGACGGCTTGCCGCCAATGACAAGATTGTCCAGGCGGTACTGGAAACGCTGGGAGTAACGGCCGACTTTCAGGGCGAGACAGTTCTGGTGACGGCGGGCGGGACGCGCGAGCCGATTGACCCGGTGCGCTACATCGGGAACCGTTCCAGCGGCAGGATGGGCTACGCGCTGGCCGAGGCCGCACTGCGCCGGGGCGCGAAGGTAATACTGGTCAGCGGCCCCACAGCGCTGAAGCCACCCGCAGCGGCCGAGTTTGTTCCCGTCCAGACCGCCGAAGAAATGCGCACAGCGGTGCTGGCCCACCTGGAACGCGCAAGCATCGTGATCAAGGCGGCGGCGGTGGCGGACTTCAGGGCGCGCCATGCGGCAGACAACAAGATCAAGCGCAAAGGGCCGATCACGCTGGAGTTGGAGCCGACGGCCGACATCCTGGCCGAGGTCGGCATAAAGAAGGGTACGCGCATCGTGGTTGGCTTTGCCGCCGAGACGCAGGACATTCTGGACAATGGCCGCAAAAAGCTGGAAAGCAAATCGCTGGACGCGATAGTGCTCAATGACGTATCGCAACCGGGTATCGGCTTTGATTCCGAGCGGAATGCGGTATCGATTCTGACCCGTTCCGGGGTCGAGCACGTTCCCGAGATGAGCAAGTGGGACGTGGCGCAGCGCGTGCTGGATGCCGTGATCAAGATCAAAGCCGAGAGGGCTGCGCGGGCGGAATCGGCGCGGAGATAAGACGCCCCGGGCGGCGAAACGCCGTCCCAGGGGCCCCGCCAAGGCACCCCGGCCGGCGAAGCTGCGTTCCCCGCAAATAAACACAGCCGGCAATCGGATTTCCTGTTTTCTCCCACAGCGGCGTTTCAATTACACTGGCTGCTCATGTCCAAGCCACTTGATCCCGCAACAAAGCAGCAACTTGCCGCACGCGTGAACTACTACCGGGAGATGGGTATCTATGACTTTTACCGCCGCCCGGTGGAAGAAGGGGCGGCGCCGCTGCCGGCCTCGCCGGAGTCACCGCTGCAGGCTTCCGATGCGACGGTCCCCGCGGTTGAGAGGAGCCCGGAAAGCGACCTTCCCGTGGTCATCAGTCAGGACCGCGCGGAAGCGCTGAAGGCGGTCCGCGAAGACATTGGCGATTGTAAGCGCTGCCGTCTGCATAAAGGCCGCAAGAACCTGGTGTTTGGCGTGGGCAACGTGAACGCCGAACTGATGTTTATTGGGGAAGGCCCGGGCGCGGACGAGGACGAGCAGGGCGAACCGTTTGTGGGACGCGCCGGCCAGCTTCTGAACAATATGATCTCAGCCATGGGCCTCAAGCGGGAGGACGTTTACATTGCCAACGTGGTGAAGTGCCGCCCGCCCAGCAATCGCACGCCGGAAAAGGACGAGTGCGACACCTGCATGCCGTTTCTCCTGCGGCAGATTGCCGTGATTCGTCCCAAAGTGATTGTGGCCCTGGGCGCAACGGCGGCAAAAAATCTTCTGGCGATGAATGACAGCATGGCCAGCCTGCGCGGGCGGTGGTATGACTTCCAGGGCGCCCGGCTGGCGGTGACGTATCACCCGGCATATCTGCTGCGCGACCCGCGCCAGAAGAAAGAAGCCTGGAAGGACCTTCAGATGGTGATGAAATACCTGGGACTGAAGCCCCCGGCGAAATTACCTGAGGGCCAGGAATAGCGGGTTTCACCGCCAAGACAAAACCGAAAACCTTGCCGCGGATCGGTGCATGAACGCGGATTAGCTTTTGGCTTTGCCGGGCGGCCTCCGTGGAAAATCAGGCGGC
>DATIWA010000154.1:0-2140 GCA_035465515.1 Candidatus Limnocylindrales bacterium
AAAGTGACGGCATGTCCGGCCTCATCGCGGAATTTACTCAGGTCGTTCAATTCGTCCGTGGAGGGCCGATGCGCCATTGCACTCCCCGCCCTGCAAATCGAATTCGGAATGGCATCCATAAACTGCACTGATGCAAATTTAACGAGAGCACCGACCGGGCGCTGTGACGAAGATCACTTGATGCGTGTTGTCCTGATTTCACTCGCGCTTTTTCTAGTTGGTGTTGAACCGCCGGTGAGGTGTATAGCGCAATTCGACCCATCCTGTAACGTCGTTTTGCGCGTTTTGGCGCAACGCCGGAATCAGCCAGCGTTCGTATTGCACGAACGCATCAACCGATAGATTGGGTTTGACCTGCCAAAGCAGCCGCGTGCTGCCGTCGCTTTGCGTCCCGCCGCCTGGAAAGAATGCATTGCCCATTTTGAGCTGGCGATAACTGAACTGCAGCCTGGTGACGGCAGAGAAATAGTATGTGCTCCATCCCTGGTAGGAACGCGCATCGCGGCCAGTGGCGCTCCCAAACAGAAATCCCTTGTTCGTGTTGGCGTCGTGGTACTGGTTGTTGTAGTAGAGAAATGTCGGGCCATGGTCGGTGGCCCCCAGCGACTGCGTTGAAGTCACCTCGCCCCTCAAATCCAGCCTGGGAATTCCGGGCACGTGGGACAAATATAATCCTGGACTCACGGCCGCGCGCCGCGGATTAGCCAGCGGCGAGGGGTCATCGTCGCTGTACATGTCGCTGTAGACGCTCAGCCATTTGCGCAGGCCCGGCACCCGGTAATTGAAATCAAAACCTGACTTGCGGTCTCCCGGATCGGTTGGGTCGCCCGGGGTCCCCGCAGTGTCTCCGATCGAGGTAAAGTTGCGCTCCAGGCTGTGCGCGGTGAATGGGTGCCCGACACCCGCCCATATCGAGGCCCGCGTAAAGCCGATCTCCAGGTTCTCAGTGGGACGAATGCTGAGCTTCTGCAAATTAAAGAACGGCCGCGGTACAAACTGGTGGCCGGATAATTTCGAAAACAGGAATTCGCCCCGGATCTCGCCGATGAAACGAAGAAAGCCGGGCAGGACCAGCGGCGTGGTCCGCGAAAGGCGGAGCGTGTACATGGGATCAGCGTTATCACTGACCATCAAAGGCCCCATCTCGCCGGGCCCGAGCCACAAACTTTGCTTGCCGAAAGTCAAGGCATACTGCCCCAACTGAACGCCGGCATACATATCCACCGGATAAAACCGGTCAGTCGTGTTCACGGACGCAGCCGGCTGCACCGGGTTTACGTCCGCGGCGGCGATCAACTGACGCTGCGCGTCGGTTAGCGGCCCGCGTCCGGGCGCATGCTGGTACTCGCCCCGCACATAGAAGAAGAACCGGCCCGCGACAGCGCTGCCCTCGGCCCCCGTAATTACGTTGTTCCCTTCATCGAAAGGCCGCCCAAAATCATTCCAGATGGTCTGCCCGAAATGATAGCTGTCGCGCAACGGCGTCCCTGAAATCCGGGCGTAACGCGTGTAGATGGAATCAATCTGGGCGCCGTAATAGTGCTTGCCGTCGTTGCTGAACTCATCCTTAAGCAGCTTTATACTGCGCGCCACTTCCGAATTCTCCGGCAGGTCCTGGGCAAAGTATTCCGCCTCGTCCACCTGCCGCATGCATTCTGCCCGTGTCCAGGGCTCCAGCCCCGTAAACTGCGTCCGGATGTAGCCTTGCGCGGCCAAACGCTTGAGCGCGGGATACACCCAGCTATCCAGCGGCACAAAGGGCGACCCGAGCGTGGACTGGCCTAAATCGCCGGGCTGGCGCTCAAAGGATCCATAGATCAAATCATCCAGATCAGCATCGTGGTGTGCATTGTAGATGTGGCGGCCGATGAGCCACCCTAACGCGCTCCCCACGACCACGTCCGAAGGAAAATGCTGGCGGCCCGTGACCCGGCTGATACTGACGGCGGAAGCCGTGCCATAGGCCAGCAATGCCGTCAGGCCCCCTGGATATTCGTGCGCGATGACCGAGGCCGCAGTCCAGCTCAGTGTGGAATGGATGGAAGGAAAAGATGCATTTCCGAAGTCCTGCCAGAATCTCCCCTGCCCATCTGTCAGTGTGGGCCGCTCGCGCCCAAAAACCACCTTGAGCGCCTCATTG
>DATIWA010000155.1:0-2525 GCA_035465515.1 Candidatus Limnocylindrales bacterium
CGCCTGAAAGAGATCCTGGGGCATCCGTTCTCCGGCGAGGTCAACACGGCCGATTATGCGAGCTACGCCCGGCACACGAATGGAGAACCGTACAAAGCGGAAGAGTGGCCGATTACACGCTCCATGAAAGGCGAGGTGGTGGCGAATGAGGAGATGGAGTGGCGGCAGGCCGATGGCCGTCGCGTATTTCTCTCGGTCAATTCAGCTCCTATTCAACCCAAGACGGGAAATATCGTGGGAGTGGTGGCCACCTTTTTCGATCTGACGTATCGCCGCAGCGGGGAAGAGATGTTGCGCCTGTCAGAACAGATGACGGCGACCGGGCGATTGGCGGCTGCTCTGGCCCACGAGATCAACAATCCCCTGGCCGCGGTCACCAACGCAGTGTACCTGCTTTCAGAGGACAAGAGTTTGAGCGAGGAAGCCCGCAAATACTCGAACGCGGCGGACATGGAACTGAAGCGAATCGCGCACATCACTCACAGCCTTCTCGGGCTGTATCGCCGAACGGTGGCGCCGGAAGAATTTCATATTCATGAAGTGCTCGATGAGGTGCTGGAGCTTTACGAGGCGAAGATCGCCGCGAACAAAATCCGCGTGGTCAAACGATACGACTACGACGGTAAAATGCACGGCTCTTCCACCGAGGTACGGCAGATCTTCCTGAATCTGATCGGGAACGCCATTGAGGCAGCTGGGCGAAATGCGGTACTGGGCCTGCATATCTCGGCTTCGCGTGACTGGAGGAACTTTGGGGTCAGCGGGATTCGAATTTGCGTGGCCGACAACGGCCCCGGCATCATCCCTGAAGACCGGCGCAGGATTTTCGAACCGTTCTTTACCACCAAGGACCAGAAAGGCACAGGCCTGGGATTGTGGGTGAGCCGGGGAATTGTCAACAAGTACGGGGGCGAAATCCGGGCGCGCAGCAGCACCATTCCCGGAAAAAGCGGCACTTTCTTTTCTATCTTCTTTCCCGCTCATGTCGAACGCAAGCCAAGAAAGTCGAATGCAAAAGACAGGCAAGAGGCGCCCCACGGCGCCCAAGGCGCAGACGTTGCTGAAGCATAAGTAAACCGGGTTGTTCTTTCTGCCGCTGTCAGGCGACCTTTTTTGCCTTCGCCAGCAGTTCGTCGGTCGCGTCCACACGTTCCCAGGTTAGGTCCAGGCCGGCGCGTCCGAAATGGCCGTAAGCCGCTATGTTGCGATAGACCGGACGAAGCAAGTCAAGGTGGTCAATCATTCCCTTCGGCGACAGAGGAAACGCTTCCTTCACCAGCGGCGCCAGCGCTGAGTCAGCGAGTCGGCCGGTGCCAAAGGTGTTCACCATCACGGAGATGGGATCTGCCAGGCCAATGCAATACGCAAGCTGCACCAGGCATTCCCCGGCCAGGCCGGCGGCGACCAGATTCTTGGCAATGTATCGCGCCATGTATGCGGCGGAACGGTCCACTTTAGTCGGGTCCTTTCCGCTCAAGGCCCCGCCGCCGTGCATCGCCCACCCTCCGTAAGTATCAACAATGTTCTTGCGCCCGGTCATGCCGCTGTCCGCCCGCGGGCCGCCCACCAGAAACTTGCCGGTTCCGTTCACCGTGCACCTGGTCCTCTCGTCCATCAGGTCGCCGAGCACGGGACGCACCACCGCGGCGATGATCTCCTGGCGGGCATCATCGGTCATGAATTTGCCGTCGCGCGTGAGCACCGCATCGGTGTGCTGCGCCGCCACCACCACATAGTCCACGCGCACGGGGCGGCCTTCACGGTACTCCACCGTCACTTGCGTTTTCCCATCGGGGCCCAGGTACGGCAGCACCTTGTTCTTGCGCACTTCAGCAAGCTTCATGGCCAGCTTGTGCGCCAGCATGATGGGAAGCGGCATGAGCTCGCTGGTCTGGCGGCAGGCGAAGCCGAATATCAGGCCCTGGTCGCCGGCGCCGATCTGCCCGCCCTGCTGCGAAACGCCCATGTTGATGTCGGGAGACTGCGGATGAATGGCCCGCACGATGGAGCAGGTGTTCACGTCCAGACCATAGGCCGGCGATGTGTAGCCGATTTCATTTCCCAGCGTGCGCACGACGTCGTCAACGTCGAACCGCGCCCGGGTCGTGACTTCCCCACCCACGATCACCAGGTCCATGGTGGCATAGGTGTTGCACGCCACGTGGGCCATGGGATCAGTTTTAAGACATTCATCCAGGACTGCGTCTGAGATCTGGTCACAGAATTTGTCGGGATGGCCTTCAGTCACCGACTCCGAAGTAAACAGCATGTCCTTGGGATACATGGACATTGTGCGTCCTCTTTTGTGCCGCGCGCCAGCCGCCGGTTGAATTATAGTCCGCCTGATGGCGCGATTTTTGGTGACGACCGATCATTGGCAACCAAAGAGCTGGTTGTTCAGGCGATGGTTGGCAGCGGGAGCAGATTCCTCGCGCATAGGCGGCGCTCGGAATGACACGAGTTTATTGATTGCTCAGGCGATGGTTGGATGACGCCAGGTTTTTCCTGTGTGCAAAAGGCCGGGA
>DATIWA010000156.1:0-8037 GCA_035465515.1 Candidatus Limnocylindrales bacterium
GGATCGGCCTTGAATCGCTCCGCGCAATGCGGACAGCAGAAGTAATACTTCCTGCCTGCGTATTCAGCCGACGCGCGCGCCGTCTCAGGATTGACCTCCATGTTGCATACCACATCTCTTACCAATGTCTTCACAGGATCCATAGGACCTCAGCCTCATCGGGCGTGTTTGTAAAACAGTTCCGTTAATTCCTGGTAGGTCCGCTGCGCTCTCTTTTCGTCGCCGGACCGCAACGCTTCCGTTGTGCAGTGCTGCAGATGGTTCTTCATGAGGATCCGCTCCACCGCGCGCAAAGATTCGTGAATGGCTGACATCTGGGTCAGGACGTCAGGACAATAACGATTATCTTCCACCATCTTCTGCACGCCGCGGACCTGCCCTTCCACTCTCCGCAGGCGCACCAGCAGGTTCTCCTTTGCCGCTTCCTCGTGTTGCAGGGCGCCCTTCTTTTTGGGCATGCTAAGCACCTTCCTCATCTGCGCTCATCCCAATGATACCCCCATGGGGTATATGGATGTCAAACAGCCGGCCCCCGATTCAGGAGCACGCCGGCCCGGCAAGCTGGGTACTGGAAACACCCCTATGTTAGATTGATCTCGGATTCATTTCTTTTCCGCCGCGCCGCGGCGAGAGCACAAGCGAGGACTTATTCGCAATGACCCTGCTGGATGTAGTTTTCAAATACGGTACGCCTCCGGGCGAAAAGCAGATGATGGCGCTCAACAATGCCCGGGAGGTTTACGGCGTGCGCAAGATCAAGTTTGACGAGAAAGAACGGACAGTGCGCGTGGAGTATGACGCAACCCGGCTCAACGATGGTGAAATTGCCGCAATCCTGCGCCGGGCTGGGGTTGATCTGCGGGACAAAGTGCAGTTGGTATAAAAAGCAACGAGGCACTTTCGCAGGATCTCTGGCCGTTAGATCCTAGAAAGCGCCCCGATGCGCGCCACTTCGTCTGTCCTCTGCTATTGCATCCTCCATGCCAATCTTTGCTTGCTGAAAACAAAGGGTTTACCTAAGCTGCGGAACACAAACAGGTGGTAGTTATTCCCTGCGCCTGCAAAATTTTCCAGGTCACAGCAAGCAGGGTAGCCACCAGCTTTGCTTTAGGTGGCAGACAAGCCGAACGGTTGGGTGTTTGAGGGGCGTCCGCTCGCCTCTGGTCGGCCTGCTGCAGCCGAATTTTGCCCCTATTTCAGAGCAAACATGGCGTTCACATGCGCCGTGATGGTGACCGTCTGCGGGGTGAATTCTGCCGCCGGAGGGGCCGCTTCCGCCATGGTCGCCCGGGCCATCATCGGAGGAGCCATGGTCATGGGGATGATTGCCGGTTGGCTGACGTCCACCGAGGCATAGAGCAGTTCGCCCAGGGCGCGCCCTCCCGCCGCGGCGACGGCTCCGGCCTGGCTGCGGGCCTTCTTCAGAGCATCCTCAGACGCTTTTATCTTTGCCTGGTCAACATCTTCCAGCGTGTAGCTGAGGGACTGGTTCTGGGTTTCCTCGATGTTTGCAAACTGTTCTGTGAGCGGCCCGATCCTGGTGAAATCGCGCAGCTTGAGCGTTACGCTGCTGACCACCCGGTAGGCAATCACTTTGTGCCTGGGATTTTTCCAATCGTAAACCGGCTGGACGGCATAAAAGCCGAGCTGGGCCAATTTCGGGTCCAACCCATTGCTGCGAATCACCTGCCGCACTTGTTCCGCTGCCGCGGAGACCTTCTGGTACGCCGCTTTGGAACTGTCCTGCTGGGACGAAATATCCAGCCGCATCACTGCGGTATCCGGCGGAGCTTCAAATTTGCCGTCTGCGCCGGCAAAGATCGTGTTCGGCTGAATCGTGGCAGTTGGAGCGGCGGTCTGGCCGTAGCTGATTGCCGCAGTCAGGGTGACGCATAGCAGAAAGCTGAGTCTCGTTCTCATTCGCTTCCCTTCCTGCTGAATACTAACACCGCATTTCGGCAAAGTTCCGGACGCGCGGCAACCATTGACCGATTGCAGCTTTCGCAGATAGTCTTACTGCTGTAGCCAACAAGCTGCGGAGGAAAGTTCCCCATGCGCAAAGGTACCGCTGTCTTGCTGTTATGGATCCTCGCCCTTGCAGTCCAGCCGATCGGTAGCCGCGTCTGGGCGCAGAACGCGAAGAAGCAAGCCCCATCTGCTCCCGAACCCAAATTCAAAGTCGGCGATACCGCGCCGGATTTCACTTTGATGGACCAGAACCGTAAAAAGATCACCTTGAGCAGTTTTCGCGGCAAGAAAAGCGTAGCTCTCGCCTTTTACGTGTTTGCCTTCACCGGTGGTTGAACCATGGAGATGCAGAACTTCCAGAAGAACCTGCAAAAACTGGAAGCTGCAGATACCCAAGTTTTGGGTGTAAGCATGGACAGCCCTTTCAGCAACGCCGCCTGGGCGGAAAAAATCGGCGTAACCTTCCCGCTGCTCAGCGACTGGGGCGGGGACGTGACCAAGGAATACGGAATCTATAACCCGCAGTACAAAGCTGCGCGCCGCGTGACCTTCCTGATCGATAAAGAGGGCAAGATCGTGCAGATGCAGGAGGACAGCGACGCGATAGATCCCACAGCGGTTGTTACCTCCTGCGAACGCAGGAAGATGAAGAGCTAGTGGCAGCGTCAACGGAAATTCTGGCCCGCCGGGAACTATCTGCCCGGCGGGTCCTTTTTTTGCTTTCCCTCGCTGAACTTCTGGCCATGTCGCTGTGGTTCACCGGGACAGCCGTGCTGCCGCAGGTTACGCAGCTCTGGCATTCCGACCTGGCGCTTGGGTCGTGGCTCACCATCTCCGTTCAGATCGGCTTTTCTGTGGGAGCAATTTCCTTTGCTCTCTTCAATATCCCTGACATCTTTAATCCCGTCTCGGTGCTGGTTGTTTCCGCTCTGGCCGCGGCGGTGTCGAATGCGGGCTTTGTATTTGCTGCTCGCGACCCTGTCCCGGCGCTCCTGTTCCGATTTGCAACGGGCCTGTTTCTGGCAGGCGTGTATCCGGTGGGAATGAAAATCATCGCCGGCTGGTTCCAACGGGGCCGGGGGCTCGCGCTGGGCATCATGATCGGCGCTTTGACCGTGGGATCAGCGGTGCCGCACGCCATGAACTCGGTGGGCGGGATTCACTGGCGCGGCGTGGTGCTGGCGGGAAGCGGCTTTGCCTTTCTTGCCGCTGTTATCGTTGCCACAGGCGTGCGACAGGGCCCGTATGCCATGCCGCAGTCCCGGTTCGATCCCAGCCAGATCCTGGAGATTGTCCGCAACCGCCGCTTGCGCCTGGCGAATTTTGGATACCTGGGCCACATGTGGGAGCTTTACAGCATGTGGGGCTGGATTGCCGTGATTTTTGCGGCGTCCGCCCACTGGTCGAGAAGCACCTATGAAACCCTTGCCGCGATGGCTATCGCCATTGGATCGGTCGGCTGCATCTGGGCCGGCGCGGCCAGCGACCGACTGCAGGACCATGACGAATCACTCCGCGTGGCGCAACGCGCCCGCGTAACCATCATCGCCATGGCCATCAGCGCCGCCTGCTGTATCGCCGCCGCCCTCATCGTCCGGCACCCACTGCTCCTGGTGGCGGTCTCTTTCGTCTGGGGCATCGCTGTAATCGCCGACTCGGCGCAGTTTTCCACCATCATCAGCGAAGTTTCAGAAAAGAGCTATGTCGGAACGGCGCTTACCTGCCAGGTAGCATTGGGGTTTTTGCTGACAGCGTTTGTGATCAGACTGATCGCGGCCATTGCCGCACACTACGGCTGGCAATGGGCGCTGGCCAGCATGAGCCTGGGACCTCTGCTGGGAATCTGGGCCATGAGCGGACTGATCAGCAGACGCACCTGATTATTGGTTTGGCTTTTGCGGTTATCCGTTCGCGACGATGGCAACCATATTCTGGTTGGGCAAGGCAGCGGAAACTTCTCTCACCGATTCCTCTTGCCTGCGTGTTATATTTCCTCGTTCTTCCTCTTAACTTAGCAGCTGTCCCAGGAAACGGAGTGCGCGATCCATGAGATCATTTCCCGCTCTGCTCAGGGCTGTTTTGGCATTTTCGATAGTTTGCGTTGCTTCTTTGGCCCAGGAGCCCAAGGCCACACCCGCTCCGGCCGCCCCGCCCCAGCAGCCTGTTTCCGGAGAGGCGCAGGTCCCGGAGACGCCGCATGAGATGACGGCGGCCGATGTCGAAGCCTTCCTGGATGGCTTCATGCCCATGCAACTGGAGCGGGAGAACATTGCCGGGGCCGTCGTCCTGGTGGTCAAAGACGGCAAGGTGCTATTCGCGAGCGGCTACGGTTATAGCGACGTTGAAAACAAGAAGCCGGTCAGCGTGGACTCCACGCTTTTCCGTCCCGGATCCATCTCCAAACTCTTCACCTGGACCGCGGTGATGCAACTGGTAGAGCAGGGCAAGCTCGACCTGGACAAGGACATCAACGGCTATCTCGATTTCAAGATTCCCGCGACGTTTCCGAAGCCGATCACACTTCGCAACCTGATGACGCACACACCTGGATTTGAGGAGCAGATCAAAGACCTCATCAAGGACGAAGGCTCGCCTATCGCCAGCTTGAGAACCCACCTGACCTACCACATGCCGGAGCGCATCTTCCCGCCGGGGACAACACCGGCATACTCCAACTATGGCGCGGCGCTTGCCGGGTACATTGTGGAGCGCGTTTCGGGGATGTCCTTCAACGACTACGTAACGGAAAATATCTTCAAGCCTCTGGGGATGGGCCGTTCAACCTTTGCCCAGCCGCTTCCGTCCAGTCTGAAAGATCTGATGTCGCGCGGCTACACAGTCGGCAGCGGCAAGCCCAAGCCATACGAAATCGTGGAAGAAGCTCCTGCGGGCGCGCTTTCCGCTACGGCGGCAGACATGGGTCGCTTCATGATTGCCCACCTGCAGGATGGAAAATTCGAAACTGGACAGATTCTCCGCCCGGAAACCGCGAGCATGATGCACTCCCGGCAGTTCGGTCTCCGCCCTGAGTTGAACGGAATGTGCCTGGGATTCTATGAAGAATCACGCAACGGCCACCGCATCATCGGTCATGGCGGCGACACGGTTTATTTTCACAGCGATCTGCACCTCATCCCGGATGCGGGGGTTGGCTTCTTTGTTTCCTACAACAGCCGGGGCAAAGGCGAGATCAGTCCGCGCACGGCCTTGTGGAACCATTTTCTGGACCGCTATTTCCCATACCAGCCGCCCAGCATCGCCAAACTGCCCAGCGCCGCAGCCGACGCCGGGAGGGTTGCCGGACATTACATTGCGAGCCGGCGTTCTGAAACAAACTTTCTCAAGGTTTCAAATGCCCTCAACCAGTTCGAAGTGAAAGCGGATGCCGACGGCACAATCAAGATTGACGAGGTGAAAGATTTCAACGGGCAGGTCAAGAAATGGCAGGAGATCGGTCCGCTGCTCTATCGCTCCGTCAACGGCCAGGACCTGCTCGCCTTTCGCCGCGACGAGAACGGCCGCATGCAGGCGGTCCCCAATTTTCCCGCCGTCGTCTATCAGCGCGCCTCTCTGGAGAGCAATGGGAGCCTTAACCAGTTTCTGATCATTGGCTGCCTCACAGTCATGGCGCTGACGCTCCTCTTCTGGCCGGTCGGGGCCGTTATTCGCAACCACTACCACCATCGAATGGAGCTGGAAGGCCCAACCATGCAAGGCCGCCTGTGGATACGGCTGGTCTGTGCACTGAACGTGATCTTTGTGCTCGCTCTGTTTCTAGTCCTTTCGAGCGGCAATCCCGGCGACCTCAGCGAAAAAACCGACCTGCGCATCCACATCATCCAGGTAATTGGCGTGCTCGGCGCCGCGGGTGTGATTCTGGTCTTGATTGGGGCATACCGCTCATGGAAGGACCGCAATTACTGGTGGTGGGCCAGGGTCTGGAACGTTGTGGTTCTGCTTGCCTGCCTGGGATACGTCTGGTTTGTAATTTACTGGAACCTGCTGGACTTTAACCTGAATTATTAGCGCTGAGAAACCGGCTATTGTGGAGTCTGGAATGCGGGCATGCACACAGCGCACGCCTCTGCTCAGCTCCCAATAAGCTCCTGAATCCGGTCCAGCGCAGGCTCGATCTTTTGCGGTTCATTCAGCACAGGAGCGAACAGGTCTCCGACGCGCTGAAATCTGCGGATTACATTGCCAATGTGGAATTGAACGGGATTGAGTCCGGGACGGACTTCCGGCCAGCTCAGCGGCGTTGCAACCGGCGCTCCAGGATAGGCGCGCACGACATAGGGCGCGGAGATGGTCTTGCCTTCGGCATTCTGCACCCAGTCGAAATAAACCTTCCCTTTTTCGCGGGCGGCCACGGCGCGTGGAGCGGTAAACAAATCCGGACGCTCGGCGGTGACCCAGCGGGCAAGAATCTCCGCAAATGATCGCGTTTGTGCGTAGGTGTAATGCGTCTCCACCGGAACGTAGATGTGCATGCCGTCTCCGCCCGTGGTCTTGGGATACCCTCTGAGCCCGATTGCGTCCAGTTTTTCTTTAACCAGCCGGGCAGCTTCGACAATACGGTCAAATCCGCAATGATGCGGGTCAAGGTCTATCAGGATGAAGTCAGGACGGTCCAGAGCGCCCAGACGGCTCATCCACGGGTTCTGGTCAATGCAGCCGAGGTTGGCAAGGTAAAGCAAGGACGGTTTATCGTCGCAGATCACGAACCGGGTTGAGGATTCCTCATCCGTTTTGATCACCTCCGTGTGCAGCCAGTCAGGGAAACTCGCCGCCGCTTCTTTCTGGAAGAAAAACTCCGAGTCAATGCCATTCGGATATCGCTTCAGCGAAAGCGGCCTGCCTGCCAGATGCGGAAGCAGAAGATCGGAAACGGCCGCATAGAAATTGATGACGTCGCGTTTGGTGTAGCCGTCAGCCGGATAAAAGACCTTCTTCAGGTTGGTGAATTTCAGCCTGCGCCCCTGGATGGTCAGGGAGACCTCGTTGACATCTGCAGGGAGCAACGGCTGACTTTCCGCTGAGGGTGCTCCTGCCTCCGCGACCGGCTGCCCGGTTTCGCGCACGACGTCTCTTGCCGAGGCATCCATGCGCAGCCCCTGAAACACCGGGGCGCGCAATCGCTCGTCCGCAGTCCAGGAGCTGAATTTGACTACGCAGACCAGGTCAGGCTTTGTCCATGTAACGGCCCCGATCTCCCGGGGGACGTCGCTGAGCACAGCTTTTTTGGTGATCAATGGTTTGATCTGCGCAAACACCTGCTTCAATGACTGTTGGGTGAAGCCGGAGCCCACGTTTCCGGCATAAACCAGCCTGCCCTCTTTGTAGTAACCCAGCACCAGCGAGCCGAAGGGTTCACGTTCGCCCAGGATGTAACCGCAGACCACGAAGTCCTGCTGGCAGGTGACTTTGACTTTGATCCAGTCAGGGCTGCGGCGCGATTCATATCGGCTTTGCGCCTGCTTGGCGACAACTCCCTCCAGGCCCTTTTCTTTTATGGCGCGCAGCAGCTCATGGCCCTGGCCGGCAAAATGTTCGGAATATTTCACGACCTCTCCCGGCAGGATGATGGAGGCCAGCAACTGGCGCCGGTCAATCAGCGAAGCCTTACGCAAGTCATAACCGTTGAGGTACAGCAGATCGAAGGCGAAGAAGCTCATGGCCTGCGGCTTCTCGCGCATGGCCGCAGATTTTCTGAAGCCCATGCGATTCTGGAGATGCTGAAAGCTGGGAACGCCATTCTCATCAAAAGCGACGATCTCGCCGTCAATGATTGCTGTTGCGGCCTTGATGTTCTGCGCAAGCGCCTCGGCGATCTCCGGGAACTGGCCTTCCATTGGATTGCCACGGCGCGACACCATGCGTACTTTCCCGTGTTCGATGAAGCAGATGGCGCGATATCCGTCCCATTTGACTTCAAAAAGCCAGTCGGAGCCGGCCGGCAGTTCGTTGCTCAGCGTGGCCAGCATGGGCTCCACTTTGGATGGCATGGCGGACTCGACGGCGCCTTCTACGGTAGAAACGTCACCCGCGCCCTTTAATACGCTGCGGGTA
>DATIWA010000157.1:0-3759 GCA_035465515.1 Candidatus Limnocylindrales bacterium
TTGAAATCGGCCTGCACGGCGGAGGTGATTTCCTTGCTCTTTTCGTCGAACTTCTGCCGGAAAATGTCGCGTGAAATCTCTTCCTTCACCTTGTCTTCGGGCAGAGTCTCCTTGTTTTCCAGCTTGTAGATCACGTAACCGGTCGGTTCGTCTGATTTATAAATGCCGCCAGGGCTGAGCGAAAAGATCTCTTTGTCCAGTTCCGCAGGCAGCGCCCCTTTGCGAACCGGGCCGATCTGAGTGTTCGGGGGCGTCATGATCAGCCCCAGGTCCTTATAGGCCTCTTTTTGCAGCGTATCCATGTCTTCGCCCTTGGCTGCGCGGTCGCGCATCTGGTCGGACAGCTGCTTGGCCTTGGCCTCAAACGCCTTTTTCTCTTCGTCGCTGGCCTTCGCTGTGGGGTTGCTCTTGGGAATGTACAGGCGGCGAAGGTTGGCCGAGACGAAAGTGTCCTTGTGCTGCTTGTAATAGGCCTCAACCTCGCTGGCCGGAGGCGTCTGGTACTGCTTCTGCAACTGCAGGCGGTAGAGGTCCGCCATGATCTTCAGGCGCTGCACCCGGAGAAGCTCCGCCAGCTTGGGGTTCTTCTCTTCACCTGCCTTTTTGGCGGCTTCTGACCAGGCCAGCAGTTCAACGTAGAACGTCGCCAGCCTGCGCCGCGCGTCCGGCGGCACTGCCTGGCTGGTGGGATTCAAGGCGTCCACCAGGTTGTCAAACTGTGCCTTGCTCACCGTCGTGGTGCAGGGTTTGCCCGCGGTTTTGACCGCGCACAGACCGTGCAAGGTAAGCACTGGGGCCGCCGGCGGGAGGCTCGCTTCGTTTTGCGCCGGCGCTGCGCTCTGGGTTTTGGCCGGCGTCTTGGCGCCCGGTGCCTTGGGCTTGGCCGCCGGCTTCGCTTGCGCCATGACCGTGCCCGCTGACAACAAACAAAGAAGGATGGTTCTGAACATTCCTGGATTTCCTTTCCATGAATACAGAAAGATAAAAAAAGGGGCTTTTCATCGTAGCATAACCACTTTTGCTGGCAACGCCCGAGAGAAACTTGAGAAAATGGTCGCAGGTGTCCACCACTGAACTCAATCCGGTTCTGGAAAGCATGCGCAGGGAAAAGCGTGCGGTCGCCATGAACTCGCTGATAGCAGCTTCCGGCATCACTTTTTTCAAGCTGGCGGTCGGCCTGTCCACTCTCAGTCTGGGCATACTGTCAGAAGCAGCCCATTCCGGGCTGGATCTGGTGGCCGCCTTTATCACCCTGCTTTCCGTCCGGGTCTCGGACAAGCCCGCCGACGCCGAGCACCAGTACGGCCACGGCAAGGTCGAGAACTTTTCCGCCTTCATCGAGACCGGCCTGCTGCTCCTGACCTGTATCTGGATTGTCTGGGAAGCGGTGCGCCGGCTCAGCGGGGAGCACAGCGTCCACATTGATCCCACTCCCGCCGCCTTCTTCGTCCTGTTTGCCTCCATGGCCGTTGACTGGTGGCGGTCCCACAAGCTCAAACGGATTGCCGCCAAGTATGACAGCCAGGCGCTTGAGGCCGACGCTCTCCACTTCAGCACCGACGTGTTCTCCAGCGGCGTGGTCGTGCTTGGTCTGGCCCTGGTCTGGGCCGGGCGGCACTGGCAGGTCAGCTGGCTCACCAAAGCCGACCCCATCGCCGCGCTCGTGGTTTCCGGCGTCATCGTCTATGTGAGTTCGCGCCTGGGCCGCCAGACCATTGACGCCCTGCTGGACGCCGCGCCTCCCGGATACCGCAGCCGAGTCATTGATGCCGTGCTTCAGATCAACGGCGTCATCGAGGTAGAGCGTGTCCGCATCCGCCGCGCCGGCAACCGTTACTTCGCCGATCTCACCGTCGGGCTGGCCCGCAACGTGACCTTCCAGCGCTCCGGCCAGGTCGTTGCTGAAATCACCGATGCCGTGCACCGCATTCTTCCTGATTGCGACGTGGTCGTGCACTCCGTTCCCCGTGAAACCGCCCACGAGAATATCTTTGACCGCGTTCGCGCTGTGGCCTCGCGCAACAATTTCAGCGTGCACGATGTCAGCGTGCAGGACCTGGGCGGCCGGCTGCACGTGGAACAGCACCTGGAACTCGATGAGACCATGAGTCTCAAGAGCGCGCATGACGTCGTCACGCGTTTGGAATCTGAAATCAGCGGCGAGGTCCCGGAGATCTCCACCATCCTTACCCATATTGAAAGCGAGCCTTCCACCATTGAACCCGGCAACAAGGTGCTGCGCGACGCCGTCCTGGAACAAAAGCTGAAGCCGGTGGTCAGGGAATTTCCCGAGATCGTGGACATGCATGAGATAGAGATCAAGCGTGTCCGCGGCAAGGTCTATATGTCCTGCCACTGCACCATGGCCGACGACCTGTCCCTGGCGCGCGTCCATGACATCTCTACTGAGCTGGAAATCCGCTTCAAGCAGGCCGCCCCCGAGTTATTCAAGGTGCTCATCCATCCCGAGCCGGTCACCGACAATAGAAGATAGCGATGGCGCAGGCCGGGAAAATATATTAACAATCCATGAATCTATCTCCTGGCAGTTGGCCGCTGATAAGCGCAACTAACCTCTGTGCCGGCATCAGCTATTTTTTTCTAATCCCAGCATCCTTCAGGACTTATTGACTAGTACCTCCAACCAGAGTACGATTCGCCTTTTCAGAAACTCACGAACCCTTCGGGCTCCCTGGTTTCAAGGTCGGCTGACGGCCCAGGTTTCCAGGAGCTTTGCTTCCAACGGGAGGACATCATGTCCGGAAAGTCGCCTTTCTTTTCACTGATCACGATTGTTGTTCTTGGCCTGGCTCTGGCTGGTCCGGTTTCTGCGCAGCAGAAACCCGTTCTTTCAGGGGCCATTGATGAGTCCTCGCGCGCTACTATCGCCGGCTCAAGGCATCCTCTGGCCCTCCCGCAATTCGACGCCGGAACCGTTGACCCCACCACCAGGCTGGACCGCTTGCTGCTGGTGCTCGGGCCTTCGCCGCAGCAGGAAAGTGATCTTCAGGCCTTTCTCGATAGTCAGCAGGACAAAACCTCTCCCAACTATCACCATTGGCTTACTCCGGACGAGTTTGGACAGAAGTTCGGGCCTGCGCCTCAGGACATCGAGACCGTGAAAGGCTGGCTGGCCCGGGAAGGCTTTACGGTTTCCTCGGTTGCCCGCAGCGGACGCTGGATTGAGTTCTCCGGCACCTCGGGCCAGGTGGAGCATGCATTCGACACGTTTTTGCGCCGCTATGACGTTGCTCATGGCCACCACATCGCCAATGCCACGGAAATCTCTGTGCCTGCCGCGCTGGCCCCTGTAGTCAAGGGAGTAGTTTCACTGCATGACTTTTTTAAGAAGCCCATGCTCAAGAACTATTTTCAGGCTCGAGCCAACGCGGACGGAACCTACAGCGCCATTACGCCGGACGCCACTTTAAGTACCGCCAATGGCCCCATCCACGCGCTGACGCCGGGTGATTATGCCAGGATCTACGACCTGGCGCCGCTCTATTCCGCCACCCCAACGCCGCTCAACGGCACAGGCATAACCATTGCCGTTGTGGCCAGGAGCGACGTGAGCGGGAGCGATGTTGCCGGTTTCCGGCAGATAACCGGCCTGCCTCCCGCCGGCTTCAGCAACGTCCTGACCCTGCCTCCCGATCCTGGCATTGATCTGGCGACCGGAGATGGAGTGGAAGCGGCCCTGGATGCGGAGTGGGCCGGCGCCGTGGCGCCCGGAGCGAATATCAATGCGGTGGTCAGTTC
>DATIWA010000158.1:0-6340 GCA_035465515.1 Candidatus Limnocylindrales bacterium
ACTACCGCGACCTGGACGTGCGCCGTTACAACGTTCCCTTCCTGCTTTATCCGTTTGTGGCGCTGTACACCACCCGCGGCTGTCCGGCGCAATGCACCTTCTGCCTCTGGCCGCAGACGCTGAGCGGCCATCCCTGGCGCAAGCGCTCCACTGATGCCGTAGCCCGCGAAATGGCGCAGGCCAGGGAATACTGGCCGTGGGTGAAGGAATACTTCTTTGACGACGACACCTTCAATATCCAGAAAGCCCGCACCATTGAGCTCAGCCAGAAGCTCAAGCCGCTGAACCTGACCTGGTCCTGCACGTCGCGCGTGACTACCGATTACGAGACCCTGAAGGCGCAGCGGGAGGCCGGCTGCCACCTGCTGATTGTCGGCTACGAGTCCGGCGATCCGCAGATCCTCAAGAACATCAAGAAAGGCGCCACCGTGGAACGCGCCCGCCAGTTCACCAAGGACACCAAGAAGCTGGGCCTGGTGGTGCACGGCGATTTCATTCTTGGCCTGCCGGGCGAAACCCGCGAGTCCATCCGGCGCACCATTGATTTCGCCAAGGAGCTTGACGTTGAGACCATCCAGGTCTCCATTGCCCACGCCTATCCCGGCACGGAAATGTATGACTTCGCCAAAAAGAACGGCTTCATCGTGGGCAACGAGCGCATGGTGGATGATGGCGGCCATCAGGTTGCCCAGATCCAGTATCCCGGGCTGCCGCGCGAACACGTGCTGGAGATGGTGCACAAGTTCTACGACGAATATTACTTCCGACCCAAGGCCGTGTTCCGCATTGTGCGCAAGGCAGCTTTCAACACGCAGGAACGCAAACGCCTGTTCAAAGAGGCCAAATCGTTCATGAAGCTGCGCGCCGCGCGCAATCGCGCCGCCAGGGAGATGCGCGAGGACAAGCCGGCCGAGGATGCGCGCACCACGGCCGAAGTCGCCGGAGACTGAGCACGAACGCATGAAGAAGTACTTTTTCTACCTGGCCATCATGTGCTTCGGCGGCACCGGTGACGTGATGCTGAAACGCGGCATGATGGACCTCGGACCGGTCACGCTGGAAAACTGGCCGCATATTTTTGCCGCCGTCCTGAATCCCTGGATCCTGGTGGGGATCTTCTGCCTCACCGGGTTCTTTTATTCCTACCTCACCGCGCTCTCCTTTGCCGACCTGACTTTTGTTCTGCCCGCCACCGCCTTCGGCTACGTGGTCATCGCGCTGCTTTCCCGGTTCTTCCTCCACGAGCACATCAGCCCCTGGCGATGGTCAGGCGTGCTGTTGATCAGCTGCGGAGTAGGACTGGTGGCGCGAGGGCCTTCCCTCACGGAGCGCAGCAAAAAGCCTGAGCTGGCGGAGGTGCAACATGAACTTGCCTAAGCTCTGGCTGGCCATCGGCATTCTGGTGCTCGCCTCCAGCGCGGGCGACGTCCTGCTCTCGGCCGCCATGAAACGCATCGGTGACCTGGACGCCCTGCGCTCCAGCAAAGGCCTGCTCGCGGTGATTGGACGGGTGTCCACGGAAAAGTTCTTTCTCTTCGGCCTGGGCTGCATGGTCCTGAGTTTCTTCAGCTTCCTGACCGCGCTTTCCTGGGGTGATGCCAGCCTGGTCGCCCCCGCATCGGCTTCCCTCACCTTTGTCTGCTCGGCTGTGCTCGCCAAATTCGTCCTGCATGAGAACGTAAATCGCCGGCGATGGGTGGCCGCCGCGCTGGTGTGTGTCGGCGTGGCCCTGCTGGCAAAGTAACCAGCCTTCCGGCTTAGAGTAAGCGCATCAGCCCTTGCGGCGGCAGGTCCGCAACCACGAACCTTTGCGCCTGTCCAAGCGAGGCGGTAAGCCCTTCCGCCGCCATGTAGCCGCTGCGCACCGCCCCTTCCATGGTCGCCGGCCATCCGGTGGCAGTCCAGTCGCCGGCAAGGAACAGCCGCGGCCAGGGTGTGGCGCTGGCAGGGCGGTATTGGTCCAGACCCGGCAGGATTGAATACGTGGCATAGATTTCTTTCACTACGGCTGCCTTCAGGACCTTGGCCTCATTGACCGCCGGAAAGAATTCCGCCAGCTCGCGCAGGCCCAGCTCCAGGATTTCTTCCCGCGATTTCGGCACCAGAGTTTTTGACGAGCTCACCACCAGTTCCACGTAGCTTCCCGCGCCTTCCCGGTTTTTCTGGAACTTCGACTTGTGAAACAGCCATTGGATCGTCCGGTCCAGCAATGCAGCGTGGCTCAGCGGAGTAATCTCGCGGTCGAACCACAGATGGATTCCGGTAATCGGAGAAGATTGAAAATGCTCCAGCTTCTCCCTGATTGCCTGGGCTTCGGGTTCTGACGGCAACAGGCTCGCCGTTGACTGGAACGGGACCGCAAGTACGGCAAAATCAAACCTCTCTTCGCCTGCTCCGCTAGCAACCGTTACACCCGCTGCCTGGGGATCAACCACGCTGACTGGAGCGCGCAGCCGCACCTCGCCGCCTCGCGCCCGTATATACTCCGCGGCCGCGGAGTAGAGTTCCGAAAGCGGCACTCCCGGAATCCCCATTCTCCCGCCCTGCGCCGAGTTCATGAACGATTCGCGGAAGACTTTCGCCGCGTAGCGCACCGACATGCGGTCCAGGTCCTCATTCAGGGCGCTAAACAGCACCGGTTCCCAGAACCGCCGGATGGACTGTTCCGTCTGCTGATGCCGCTTCAGCCAGGAAAGAAAATCCTCGCTCGAATCGCCGGGAACTTCCCTGCTCATTGCTGAGAGCGCCCGCGCAATGGACAATTTGTCCTTCGCCCCAAGCATGGCCGCCCCCAGGAACGAAGGCAGGTTGTGCATGGGCGCCGGCAGATAGCTCTTCGGGACGAACCTGCTCATGCGCCCGCCTGGTTCGATGAAGGTGATCTCATCGAACCAGAGGATCTGCCCCGCGACTCCCAGCTTTTCGTAAAAATGGACCAGGTTGGTGCAGCAGCCCAGCAGAATGTGCTGGCAGTTGTCAACGATCTCGCCTGTTCCCGGATGTTCGTAGGAAGAAGCGCGTCCCCCCACGTAGGGCCTGCGCTCAAACAGCGTGACCTTGAGTCCGGCATCCGCCAGGGCGCAGCCCGCGGCCAGCCCGGCCAGGCCGCCGCCGACAACGCACACGGTCTTTTGCTGGGAAACCGGCATCATGCAATGCGAAGGGCAAATCCGCGCGCCAGCACCCTCAATTTTTCCCACACGCTGAGGCTCACGCGCTCCGTAAACACATCATAATTGCGCTCGGTAATCTTCTTCAGAAGGCGGCTGTAAATCTCCACCAGCACCCAGAATCCGCCCCGGCTGTCCTCATGGATCAACTCCAGCAGCCACTTGGCGGACTCGTAATACTTGCGTGCGCGTTCCGCTTCATACTCCAGCGCGGGACGCAGCTGCTGGGCGCGCGCCGGATCGCCCAAGGCAGCGGGAGCAAAGTTCGCGGCCGTCAGGCTGGAACGCACAAGGTCTTCCTCCGGAATGTAGATGCGTCCCATTCCCGCGTCTTCTTTTACGTCGCGAATGATGTTGGTGAGCTGAAAGGCCAGCCCGCAGTCTTCGGCGAGAAACTCGGCCTTTTTGTCCTCATATCCGAAGATGCGGATGCAAACCAGCCCGACCACCGAGGCCACGTAATAGCAGTACTCCCTCAGGTCCTCGAAGCGCTCACACAGGATTGCCGGATTTTCATCGCTGGGCGGCGGAATGTCGAAATCCAGGCTGGTGCCGTATACCAGCTTCTCGAAGAGTTCCACCGGGATGTTGAATTTTTTCTGGGCGTCGCCCAGCGCCAGAAGCACGGGATCATCCGTGGGCTTTCCCGCAAAGACCTGCCGGGCGGCATCCAGCCACTCTCGCATCCTCGCCCGCTTCTGTTCGACGTCGAGCGCCGGATCATCAGAGATATCGTCAGCGTGGCGCATGAACGCGTACACCGCACAGAGCCCATTGCGCTTCTCCGCCGGCAATACCAGAAATCCGTAATAGAAGTTCCTGGCAGCGCGCCGCGCCACCCCTCTGCAAACCGCGTATGCATGGCTGACCTGATGGTATCTCACCGCAGTTTGCCCGCCGCCGCGCGCGCTACCAGCAGCAGCTTGCGCGTTTTCGAAATCACGGGACGACGCCGCAAAACGTCAAAGCCTTGCCGCTCGATGGCATTCAGAATTTCCTGCCCGCCGCGGCTGAACAGCTCAATGTCCAGGGCCAGTTCTCTGCTCACCATTTTCACCAGGGGAAGGCCGCGCTGAAACCACTCGCGGGCGCGCTCCACCTCAAACTTCATCATGGCCAGGAACCCGGGCGTCGCGCGCCGCTGCGCAATGTCTTCCTCTGCCGCGCCGAAGCGCCGCAGGTCTTCAAGCGGGAGATAAATACGGCCCTTTTCGTAATCCACGGCCACGTCCTGCCAGAAATTCGCCAGTTGCAGGGCTGTGCAGGTGCAGTCGGAAAGCTGCTGCCGCTCGGCATCGCTGTAACCGCCCAGATAGAGCACCAGATGGCCCACAGGATTCGCCGAATAACGGCAGTAGCCCAGCACGTCATTGAACATTTCAAAGCGTGTGACTGTCTGGTCCTGACGGAAGGCGATCAGCAGATCGGCAAATTCCTGCCTGGGAATCCCGCATTCCCGGATGGTCTCACGAAGCGCCACGAACACCGGATGCCGGGGCGATCCTGCGTAGCATGCGTCCAGTTCGCGCTCCCACTGGTCCAGCAGTTCCAGCGATTGCTGCGCGTTTCCCACCTCGTCCCCCAGATCATCGGATATGCGGCAGTAGGCGTAAACGTTATAGAAGTGCTGGCGCAGGCGCGCGGGGAGAAACCACGTGGCGACGGAAAAGTTTTCGTAATGCGTTTTGGCCAGCCGCTCGCAATAGGCGCGGGCTTCCTCAACAGACGGCGGGGCCTCCGGAATACGATACGATTCCGGCAGCGCATTCCATCCTAGTGGCTGAACGGGAATCGAGGAATTTGTCGGCAAACCTGGCATGCTTTAGTGGCCGGGAATAATCGCGGTCTTGATCTGGCTGCCGCGGTCCAGCATCTGTTGCAGCACCTGTTTCAGCTTGGAAAGCGGCGCCTCACCCGTTACGTAGTCGGTGCTTTGAACGTTCTTTTCCGTGATCAGGGAAAACGCCTTCCTGACCGTCTGCGGCGTGTGGTGAAACGTGGCTTTCAAAGTCAGCTCGGAATAGTGCAGCCGGTTGGTATCCAGTTCCACTCTGGTTCCGGTGGCGCAGCCGCCGAAGAAGTTGACCACTCCGCCGCGCCGGACCATGTCCACGGCCCATTGCCAGGCCTGCGGACGGCCCACGGCTTCGATTACGATGTCTGATCCCCGACCTTCGGTGACCCCGATCACTGCGTCAATCGGGTCCTTGACCTTCCCAAGCTGCACAACCTCGTCGGCGCCAAAATGTCGTGCCGCTGCAACCTGCTCGTCTCTTTTAACCACGGCGATTACTTTGCAGCCGGTCAGTTTGGCCACCTGCAGCAGCATAAGACCAAGCGGTCCCGCGCCGATGACCGTCACCGTATCGCCGATGTCCGCGCCCGTTTCCTGTAGGCCGCGCAGCGCGCAGGCGAGCGGTTCGGTCATGGCAGCGGACTCAAACGTCACGTCATCCGGCAGCGCCAGCATGTTGGTCTCAACAATGCGCCGCGGGATCTTGATGTATTCCGCGTAGGCGCCGTTGTTGAACAGAAGGTCCTCGCAAAGGTTTTCCTGGTGCTTCAGGCAGTAGAAGCAGGAGCCGCACGGCGCCGAATTCAGCGCCACCACGCGCATGCCTCTGCGGAAATCGCGCACGCCCGGCCCGACTTCCTCGATCACGCCGGAGAGTTCATGGCCAAACAGCGCCGGAGGGACGATCATGCGTGCATGATAGCCGCGCTGAAAAACTTTCAGGTCGGTCCCGCAGGTCAGGGCCACATTCACCTTGACCAGCACTTCCCCCCGCTCGAGCGTGGGAATCGGGACCTTCTCTATTTTTACGTCCTCTTTGCCATAGAGGACCGCCGCTGTCATTTGCCCTCTCAACTGTTTTGCCACTCCATTCCTGGTTGTATGACAACCTTCAGTGAATCCGGCCCCGGATGCGAAGCCAGGTGCAGCGCCTCCACGGCCTGCCGCAAGGGAAACCGGTGCGTGATAAGGCGCGCGAAATCAATTTCACCGCTGAACACCAGCCGGACGTTCTCGTCCTGCAGGTCCACGGACGCGCTGTAGGACCCCAGCAGTGTTTTCTCATCCACGCAGACGGCCGCAGGGTCAATGGAGACCTCGCTGCGCTGGGTCTGCGCGAAAAACATCACGCGCCCTCCCGGACGGGCCGCATCAA
>DATIWA010000159.1:0-5786 GCA_035465515.1 Candidatus Limnocylindrales bacterium
CCGGGATTTCATCCGTGCTCATCATGCGCAAGCTGAGCCCGGCCGGCGAGGTTTCCCGCGAAGCCGCGGTCCGCATGATTCGGCGCGGCGGATTCGTCTGGGGCCTGGGAATGCTCTTCCGCGTCCAGGAGTACCTCATCGCCTTTCCCTGGGCCCCGTGGACCGATCTTTTGCGCGTTGACGTTCTAAACTGCATCGGGTTATCGCTGGCGCTGGTTGGCGTGCTGGCCTTCGTTACGCGCGGCGCGGGCCGCATGGCCCTCTGCTCCGGCCTGGTTGCGGCAGCGGTTTCCATGCTCACCCCGCTTGTGTGGGTGCACCGGCCGGCATGGCTGCCGTGGTTTCTTGAGTCGTACCTGAATGGCGTGCACACCGCCGGCAAGCCGCTGCCCTGGCTGTTCCCGCTATTTCCGTGGGCGGCATTTACCTTTGCCGGCGTTACCGCGGGTTTCCTGTTGCTGAGCGGGGCCGCAAAGCAGAACCCGCGGGCAGCGATTCCCCTGGCCGCCTGCGCTGGACTCGCGGTGAGCGGCCTTGGCTACGCTCTGGACCATCTTCCCTTCCAGCTCTACCCGGTATACGACTTCTGGCATACCAGCCCGAATTTTTTTCTGATCCGGCTGGGCATTCTGCTGATGATTGTCGCCGTTTCCCAGGCGCGTTTTCTGTTGCCTTCGATTCTGGGAAAAGGACGCTTTCTGCTCCTGCTGGGACAGCATTCCCTGCTGGTCTATTGGGTGCACATTGAGTTCGTCTATGGCCGCTTCCACATCCTGCCGCGGCGGGGCGTGGGAATTCCGGGCGCGAGCGCGGGACTGCTGGCGATCACCCTGGCCATGCTGGCGCTGGCCTTTCTGCGGTCGCGATGGGAAACACGCCGCAAGTCGCCGTTGAAGGCCGCGATGAGTCCTGCTTAGCTGACCTGGTTCAAAGGATGATGCGCTCATCGCCCACGCGCCGGGTAACGCGCTCGCGGTCCAGGTATTCCAGCAGGGGGATCGCGTACTTGCGCGAAACGCCGGTGAGGTCCTTGAATTTTCCTACATCGATCTTGGGTGATTTCGCTTTGTATCCGGCCAGGATTTGCCGCAGCTCCTGCAATGCCGATTGATGAAACACCAGTTCGTCAGCCAGCTTCACCAGCACGCGGTCACGCAGCAGGAGAGTTACCAGTTTCTGCGCCCGCGTCTTGTCCACCGGAAGGCCGGCCAGCACTTCCTTCATCAGCGGGACCTTGAGCCCGGCGGCGGCAAAGGCTTTCTCAATCTGCTCCTTGGCGCGCGCTTCTTCGTCCTTGAGTTCCACACCGCGTCCGGCAAGCCGCACCTGTTCTCCGCTGACCTCTGCTTTTCTGTCGCGCGTCAGCAGGGCAAGAATGGCTTCCATGACGGGCTGTTGCAGCCCCAGTTTTGCGCGCAGCTCTTCCTTGCTGATGCCGCCGACCAGGGGATTCGCCTTGTGGAACGCGTCCAGGGCCGCCAGCATCTTCTCCCTGGCGCGGGTGAAGGCCTCCGTGGAAATACGAAAGTCTCCCGCCTGCACAATCCGTCCCTGCTGTGCCAGGGCAGCCAGCATGGGCTGCAACGAGGAGGCTTTCAACCCGGTCTCGCGGACCGCCGCGGCCAGCGAGAGGCCATCTTTATCGCGCCGGTTGATGCGCGCCAGCAGCGCATCCTGCCGCGAACCCGATGTCATGGTTTCAAGGAACTTCAGCCGCGCATCCTTCTTCTGTCTGGGCACGGGGAACGAATCAAGCACCAGGGCCCCGCCAATGGTGATGACCGGGGAGAACTGCCGCAGGATGGCGCGATCACCGGGCAGCAGCAGCAAGGGGTCCTCCGTGCGCAGTTGGGCGAAGGCCATGGCGCCCGGCTTGATGTCATTGCCGGCATGCAGGACAACCTCCGCGATGGTCTCGGAAGCGAAGGCATGCAGATGCACGCGCGCGTGGTTCTTGAGCGGCTTGGCGTCCTTGAGCAGTGCGAGCTGGACGTCAATTTTATTGGTCGCTTCCAGCGTTTGCGGCGTGGCCAGCGTCATGCCGCGCGCCAGCTCTTCCATCTGCACTCCCGCCAGGTTCACTGCCGTGCGCTGGCCGGCCATGGCCTGGTCCGTGGCGGAGCCATGCACTTGCAATCCACGCACGCGGGCCCGCTTGCGGGCGGGAAAAACCTCAACTTCTTCTTCCTTTTTGATTTTTCCGGCGATCAGGGTGCCGGTCACCACCGTGACGAAGCCTTTCATGACGAAAACACGGTCAATGGGCAGGCGGAACAGCGCTTCGGTGTCGCGCGCGGGCACTTCCGCGGCCAGCACGGCGATCTCGCGCTTCAGTTCATCGAGACCGGCGCCGGTAAGAGAGCTGACGGCCACGATCGGCGATCGGCTGGAATCAAGGAACGATCCGCGAACAAAATCTTCCGCTTCCAGCCGGACGACGTTCAGGGTGTCTTCATCCACCATGTCGGCCTTGGTGATTACGGTGATTCCCCGGGGGATGGAGAGCAGACGGCAAATTTCAAAATGCTCCCGGGTTTGCGGCTTGATGGACTCATCGGCGGCGATCACCAGCAACACAAGATCAATCCCGCCCACGCCGGCCAGCATGTTGCGCACAAAACGCTCGTGCCCGGGAACGTCAATGAAGCCGAGACGCAGCTTTTCACCGCTGGGCGCGTTCAGCTCCAGGTGAGCGAAGCCCAGGTCAATCGTGATGCCGCGGCGCTTTTCTTCCTCCAGGCGGTCGGCATCAATGCCGGTAAGGGCCTTGACCAGGGAGGTCTTGCCATGGTCAATGTGACCGGCTGTTCCAATGATGATCGATTTCATGTGTTTCTGCCGCTGCGCTTCAAAGCGCAAAAAGCTTCGCGCCGAAGCTAGTGTATAGGATCAGGCACGGGCGGCATGATTATCAATGCCTCCATTCACCTCGCTTTCTGCTGATTCCACCCGATTGACCTTCCCGCGAAATTTGCTTACTTTGCTGGACATGAGATTCTTCCTGGTCATTCTTACCGTCGTGGGATTCGCAAGCGCTCCCGCAATTGCGCAAGGCCTGAATGAAGACGTGCAGAATGAAATCAAGATCGCGCGTTTTGCCATGGAACAGAAGGAGTACGGCGAAGCCGCCGAACATTTCCTGAATGCCAACAAGCTGATGAAGGGCAGGTGCTTTGAATGCCTTTCCGGGCTGGTGGAGGTGCGGCTGGCTACGGGAAAGAACCAGCAGGCGCTGCAGGATGCAGGCCGCGCTCTACTGGCGGCCCGGACCGGCCGCCAGAAGGCGATTGCCCACATTCACCGCGCTACCGCCTTCCTGCAACTCGCCGAGAAAGAGCCGGCCCGGTTGGGCGACGCGGAAGCCGCTTTCCGCCTGGCGGTGGCCGCTGACCCCAAGTGCCTGGACTGCAAGTTCAACGTCGGCTACGTCCTGCTGAAGCAGGGCAAGGATGCTGAGGGGGTGCAGTTCCTCAAGGCCCTGCTGCCTGAAGCAAAGGGCAAGCCGCTGGCGGAAGACATACAAAAGCTGATCGAGAAACCGGAACGCGCGCGCAAAGACTTTGCTCCCGAGTTCTCGGCCATATTGAAGACCGGCGAAGCTGTCAGCCTCAAGCAGCTTCAGGGCAAGCTGGTTCTGCTGGATTTCTGGGGCGCCTGGTGCGAGCCTTGCCGGGCGTCGCTGCCCTCGCTCAAGCGTCTGGCGGAGTCGCTGGATCCGGCAAAAGCGGTGGTCATCAGCATTGACGAACATGATTCGCGTGAGACCTGGACGCAATTCGTTGAGAAGAATGGGATGACCTGGCCGCAAATTTTCGATGAGAACGGCGAGCTGGCGGAGGCTTTCGCGGTTGATTCAGCGCCGCATTATTTCCTGCTCGATCAGGAAGGCGTGATTCTGGCCCGGTACGACGGTTGGAGCGCCACGCGGGAACAGGAGATCCGGAAGCGATTGGAAACGGCGATCAGGAAGTGAACCGGAAATGGGGCTGCGCGGCGGCTGCTTCCTCATGCGACAATAAAGAGAGCCGCCTATGTCCACCACCCATTCCCCCGCGATTACCCCTGAAGTCATTGAGGAACACGGCATCACGCCGGAAGAATATGAGCGCATCAAGAGCGCTTTGGGGCGCGAGCCATCGCTGACCGAACTGGGCATTTTCAGCGTCATGTGGAGCGAGCATTGCTCCTATAAATCCTCGCGCGTGCACCTGAAGCGGCTGCCGACGCGCAGCAAGCTGGTGGTGCAGGGGCCGGGCGAAAACGCCGGAATCATTGATATCGGCGATGGCTGGGCCTGCGCTTTCAAGATCGAGTCCCACAACCATCCTTCTTTTATTGAGCCTTTCCAGGGAGCCGCCACCGGCGTGGGCGGCATTCTGCGCGACATCTTCACCATGGGGGCGCGCCCGCTGGCGGTGATGGATTCTCTGCGTTTCGGGCCCATCACTCCGGGCCAAGGCGCAGACCAGGCAACGGTGCATCGCAACCATTCGGTCCTGGAGGGCGTGGTGAGCGGGATTGCCTCCTACGGCAACTGCTTTGGCGTTCCCAATCTGGGCGGCGAAACCAAGTTCGAGCCCTGCTATTCGCAGAACCCGCTGGTCAATGCCTTTGCCCTGGGACTGGTTCGGCGCGACCAGATTTTCTATGCCAAGGCTGCCGGCGAGGGGAACCCGGTGATCTACGTAGGGGCCAAGACCGGACGCGACGGCATTCACGGCGCCACCATGGCGAGTGAAGAATTCAGCGAAGGCTCGGAGCAGAAGCGGCCCAACGTGCAGGTGGGCGACCCCTTCCTGGAAAAGCTGCTCCTGGAAGCCTGCGTGGAGGCCATGCACACCGGCGCGGTGGTAGGCATACAGGACATGGGGGCGGCCGGCCTGACCTGTTCGACCTGCGAAATGGGCGCCCGCGGCGGCGTGGGCATTGAGATTGAACTTGACCGCGTGCCGCAGCGCGAAACCGGCATGAACGCCTACGAGATCATGCTGAGCGAATCGCAGGAGCGCATGCTGCTGGTGGCGGAGAGCGGCCGCGAACACGAAGTGCTGCGCGTCTTTGAAAAATGGGGCCTGGACGCGGTCATTGTGGGCAAGGTCACCAACAATGCCCGCCTGCGCGTGCTGGAGCATGGCAAGCTGGTGGCGGACATTCCCAATACTTCACTGACTGATGATGCTCCCCTGTACAAGCGTCCTCTTCAGCCCTGGGAGGCGCCGGTTTCGCGCAGCAAACCCGGGCACATCCGGCTCAGCAGCTCGGGCGATTTCACCGGCAATCTCAAGCGCCTGTTGGCCGGCCTCAACATCTGTTCCAAGCGCTGGATTTTCGAGCAATACGATTCCATGGTGCAGTCAAACACCGTGGAAGGTCCGGGCGCCGATGCCGGCCTGATGCGCATTAAAGGCAGCAAGCGCGCCCTGGCCATGGCGCTCGACGGCAATGGCCGCTGGTGCTGGCTGGGTCCGAAACTTGGGGCGATGCATGCCGTGGCCGAAGCGGCCCGCAACGTCTCCTGCACCGGGGCCACGCCGGTGGCGGCCACCAACTGCCTGAACTTCGGCAACCCGGAAAAACCCCAGATCATGTGGCAGTTTTCCGAAGTGGTGGACGGCCTGAAAGAAGCCTGCGAGGCGCTGGAAACGCCCATCACCGGCGGCAACGTCAGCCTGTATAACGAAACCCTGGGCGAAGGCATCTATCCCACTCCGGTGGTTGGAGTGGTGGGAATTCTGGAGAACGTGGATGACGCCATGACGTTTCATTTCCGCGGGCCGGAGCGGGAG
>DATIWA010000160.1:0-4784 GCA_035465515.1 Candidatus Limnocylindrales bacterium
TTCTATCTCTACATATTCCGCCTGGGATTTCTTGACGGCCGCCACGGTCTTCGCTTTTGCGTTATGCGTGGCATTTTCGAACAGTTCAACACCGTAAAGCTCTGGGAATTGAAACACTATAAGAACGGCGCAGCCGGCGGCGCGATTGCTGTTCCTCGCACTATCGTGCGCCCGGGCTCCACCGAAGAGCAAAACTAGGTCAATTCCTTTAGTAAGGTGTTTCGAGGCGGCTTCTATTGGAAGTTTAGGATGGAATTGCCATCACAATCTGCTAGATTTAGAACTGCTCATTATCCCATTCAAAGTGCGGCTGTTGATGAAGCCGCAGGGCCCGCCGCGATGCATCTTTCCGGTGCGGCTGGATTAAGAAAAATAGCTCATTGATATGTGTGGCATCGCAGGATTTGCAGATATTACCGGCAAAATTTCCGCTGAGGCGCTGGGCGCCGCCAGCCGGGCCATTGCCCATCGCGGGCCCGATGATGCCGGAACGCAGATTCTCCCCATGCGCGAGGGGCCTGGCTCCGTTGGCCTGGCCAACCGCCGCCTCGCCATCCTTGACCTTTCTCCTGCCGGCCACCAGCCGATGTCTGATCCCGCAACCGGAAACTGGATTGCCTACAACGGCGAGGTTTTCAATTTCCATGAAGTTCGCCGGGAACTCGAGCGCGCCAATGTGCAGTTCGCCAGTCACAGCGATACGGAGGTAATTCTCAAGGCGTACGCCGCCTGGGGCTTGAAGTGTCTGGACCGCTTCCGCGGCATGTTCGCGTTCGCCATCTGGGACAACGCCGCCCAGCGCCTGGTCATCGCCCGCGACCGCCTCGGCAAGAAGCCTCTGTACTATTACCAGGGCCAGGGCTTTCTCCTTTTTGCTTCTGAAGTCCGCGCTCTCCTTGCCACCACGCTGGTGCCCGGGAGGATAGATCAGGACGCCGTGAAAGCGTTTCTCGCCTTTGGCTCGGTTTACGATCCGGCCACGATCGTCCAGGGCGTGCGCGCTCTTCCCGCCGGCTCTTATCTGGTCTGGCAGAACGGCAGCCTGCAGATCCAGGAATACTGGGACCTTTCTGCCATCGTCGCCGCTTCTGCTGAGCACGCTCCCCGGACCGAAGAACAGGCGCTTGACCGGCTCCATGACCTGCTCCTGGAATCGATCCATCTGCGCATGGTCAGCGATGTTCCGGTCGGAGTCTTTCTTTCCGGCGGCATTGATTCCAGCGCCATCGTCGCCGCTTTGTGTTCGGACGGCAGTCGTAAGGTCAACACGTTTTCCATCGTTTTCAAAGAAGCCGAATACAGCGAAGCTGAGTATTCCAGCCTGATCGCCCGCCGCTTCAAGACCGAACATCACGAAATTGAACTGGCCCCTGAAGATTTTCTCGGCAGCGTTCCTGACGCGATTCAAGCCATGGACCAGCCCAGCCTCGATGGCTTCAATACCTACACCGTGTCTTGCGCCGTGCGCCGTGCAGGGCTCAAAGTGGCGCTTTCCGGCCAGGGCGGCGATGAGCTTTTCGGCGGCTACGGCACCTTCCGGGAAGTGCCCCGGATGGAAAAGTTCATGGTACTTCGCGCGTGGCTGCCCTCGCCTGTGCGCAGCGCCTTGTCTGCCGCGCTGCTCGCCGCCGGGTCAGGCGACCGCGCCCGCACGCTCGCGGCCCTGGCCGGGGAGAATGGTTCGCTGCCCCATCCCTACTTTCTCGCCCGCATGCTGTTTGTTCCTGAGCAGCAGAGGCAGCTTCTCAAGCAAAGCCGGAACGGCTCCGGAGCTCTGGAGCAGGGAATGGCGGAGTCTCTCCGCCGAGCCCGGTCATTTGATCCGGTGAATCGCGTCTCTTTTCTTGAGCTGCGAAATTACATGGCGAATACCCTTTTACGCGACGCCGACTGCATGAGCATGGCCACGGGTTTGGAGGTGCGCGTCCCCCTGCTGGACCACCGGCTGGTGGAGTACGCTTTGTCCATTCCCGGCGCCATCAAGCTCGATAAACGCACGCCCAAACACCTCCTGGTGAAGGGCCTGCGCGGTCTGCTGCCGGATGAAATTGTGCATCGTCCTAAAAAGGGCTTTACGCTGCCCTTTGAGAAATGGCTCCGTGGACAGTTGAAGTCCACGGTTGACGCCGCCCTGACTAACATTGGCCGCGGCGCCCTGGCGGACGTGTTGCAGCCTGCGCCCGTGCGCGAAGTCTGGGATACATTCCAGCAGGGCAAGACCTCATGGTCGCGTCCCTGGGCTTTGTATGTTCTCGATCGCTGGTGTCAGATCAATCTTTGAGTTTTTGGCTGGAAAGGTAATAGTTTCATGAAGGCTCTCATAACAGGTGGCGCGGGATTCATAGGCTCCAATATCGCGGCTTTATTACTGGAAAAAGGCCATGAGGTCACGGTCCTCGACAACCTCATGTCCGGCTATCACCAGAATATCCAGGACCTGCCTCTTAGTTTCATACACGGTGATGTTTGCAACGCTGAGACGGTCAAATCGGCGGCCCGGGGTATGGATGTAATTTTTCATCTTGCCGCTTCTGTCGGCAACAAGCGGTCCATTGACAATCCCATCCTCGACTCGCAAATCAACGTGCTGGGCACCCTCAACGTCCTGGAAGCGGCGCGGTTCCACGGCGTCCGCAAGGTCGTCGCGTCGTCCTCGGCGGGCATTTTCGGCGAGCTGAAGACCATGCCCATCCGTGAAGATCATCCGGTGGAACCGGATACTCCATACGGCGCCAGCAAACTGGCCGGCGAAAAAATGTGTCTTGCCTATGCCCGGCTGTATGACATGGAGTGTGTTTGCCTCCGCTACTTCAACGTTTACGGCGTCAAGCAGCGCTACGACGCCTATGGCAATGTGATTCCCATTTTTGTCCACAAGATTCTGGCCGGCGAGCCCATCACCATCTTTGGCGATGGCGAGCAGACGCGCGATTTCATCAATGTTCGCGATGTCGCCGCCGCCAATTATGCCGCCGCCCTCAGCAAAGGCGTATCCGGCGCATTCAATCTGGGCAGCGGCACGCATATTACGATCAATCATCTTGTCGAACTCCTGCGGAGATTTGCCGGAATGAAATTCCATGTGGAGTACGGTCCGCCGCGCAAAGGCGATGTCCGCCACAGCCTCGCCGATCTTTCACAGGCCCGCGAACGCCTTGGTTTTACGCCCTCGGTGAAGATGGAAGAAGGACTGCCGGCCTATATCGAGTGGGCCAAAACGGCCCTCACCACCCTCGCCGCCGGCGCCGGGAGAAGATAAGACCTGCATGAATGTGTTGGTTTTGGGTGGCGCGGGAATGCTTGGCCATAAGATGTTCCAACGCTTGCGCGAATCCCTGCCTGACGTCTGGTGCACGGTCCGCCGGCCTCTTGCTCATCCGGCCCTCCGGAAAATCGCCCTGTTGCAACAAGGCAATGTGCTTGACCAGATTGATGCTGCCGATTGGGAATCATTGCAACGCCTGCTTGCTGCGCGCCGTCCCGGCGTGATCGTCAATTGCGTGGGCGTGATTAAGCAGCGGTCAGACGCCAAGGCAGCCATCCCCAGCATCACCTTGAATGCGCTCCTTCCGCACCGCCTTGCTGAACTTTCTCAGAGCTGGGGCGGAAGGCTCATCCACTTCAGCACGGACTGCGTCTTCAGCGGAAAGCGCGGCAACTACTCCGAGGAGGACTTTCCTGATGCGGAAGACCTTTACGGCAGGACAAAACTGCTGGGCGAGGTCACGGCAGCCAACGCGCTGACCCTGCGGACCTCGATTATAGGGCGCGAATTAAGCCAATTTAAGTCGTTGCTGGAATGGTTCCTCAGCCAGAACCACAGGAAGATTATGGGTTATACTCGTGCATTCTATTCTGGTGTAACAACAAACTATTTGGCCGGACTGGTTGCCAGGATCATCCTGCAAGGGCCGAAGTTGTCAGGACTCTACCAGGTCACCAGTGCCACGATCGCCAAGTATGAACTTCTCTGTCTGCTCCGCGATGCCTATGGAATGGATGTGGAAGTGCAAGCCGACGACAAGTTCTTTTGCGACCGCAGCATGCGTGGGAACAAATTTATTGACGCTACCGGGTACCGGTGTCCGCCCTGGCCGGACCTGGTGGCCGAACTAAGCAGTGATCCTACTCCCTACCAACAGTGGAGAAGTACCGGAGAATCGCAGGAACAATGACTTTCGAGAACAAGCGGGTTTTGGTAACCGGTGGAACAGGCTCTCTGGGCAAAGTGCTGGTGCGCCGGCTGCTGTCCGGCAGGGAAGGCCTCCCGGCAAAGATCATCGTCTTCTCCCGTGACGAGGCCAAGCAGCACTTCATGCGGCTGGACTACCAGCATAAGGCCTCCGCAACCGACGAGGTCATCTACAACAATTTCCGCCAGCGCCTGGAGTTTCGCATTGGCGACGTTCGAGATTACCACTCCGTCGCCGGCGCCCTTCGCGATGCCGACATTGTATTCAACGCCGCCGCGTTGAAGCAGGTTCCCACCTGCGAATACTTTCCGTTTGAGGCCGTGCGCACCAACATCGAGGGGCCGGAAAACATTGTTCGCGCCATTCAGACGCAGAAGCTGCCTGTGGAAACCGTTGTCGGCATCAGCACGGACAAGGCCTGCAAACCGGTCAATGCCATGGGAATGACCAAGGCGATTCAGGAACGCTTGTTCATTCAGGCCAACATGCGGTGTGAAAAGACCCGCTTTGTCTGCGCCCGTTACGGCAACGTGCTGGCTTCCAGAGGTTCGGTGATCCCGCTGTTTCATGATCAGATTCGCGCCGGCGGCC
>DATIWA010000161.1:0-4814 GCA_035465515.1 Candidatus Limnocylindrales bacterium
GACGTAAACTGCGCGGCCATCCCGGAACACCTGGTTGAGAGCGAGCTCTTTGGCTATGAGAAGGGGGCATTCAGCGGCGCTGAGTCCAACAAGCCGGGTTTCTTCGAACTGGCGGACAAAGGCACGCTCTTCCTGGACGAAATTGGCGACCTGGATCTCAAAATCCAGGTGAAGCTGCTCCGGGTGCTGGACGGAGCGCCGTATTACCGCCTTGGCGGCAGCAAGAAGGTCAGCGTGGATGTGCGGGTGGTGGCGGCCACGAACCGCGACCTTGAAGAGATGGCGCGCGCCGGCCGGTTCCGCAGCGATCTCTACCACCGTCTGGCGCAGTTCAGGCTTGATGTGCCGCCGCTGCGCGACCGCCCGGAAGATGTGCTGGGCATCGCCGAGCAGGTGCTGCATGAGCACTATCCTGATTCAGCCTTTACTCCAGACGCCGTTGACGCCCTGCTCTGCCACGGCTGGCCGGGAAACGTACGCGAGCTACGCAACGTAGTGTTTCGCGCCGTGCTCCAGGCCCAGAATGCGGACCTCCAGGTCACCGCGGAAGACCTCCAACTCCGCGTTGCCCCTCCGCAAGACGAAGCTGCAGCGGAGCCTCAGGGCGATCTGAGCCAGATGGAACGGCAAATGATCTTCCAGGCGCTCGAAAAGAACGGCGGCAACCAGGGTAAAGCGGCCCAGGCGCTGGGCATCTCCAGACGCACCCTGCTCCGCAAATTAAAGGCTTACAGGCAGGATGGCGCCGCTGCTCCCGCGGGAACGCTCAGCCTGAGCCAGCAGCGGTACTATCGGGCGCAGATTGAAATACCGATATCGATCAAGTACGCGAATGAACAGTTTGAAGGCACCATGCTCAACCTGAGTATGGGCGGCGCGGGCTTGAGCGCGGAGAAGTCACTCAGGATAGGCGCTTCGGTTTCGCTCTGCTTCGCCATTCCCGGGAGCAGCACTGTCACTGAAGTCTCCGGCCGCATCACGTGGGCGAACAAGGATGGCCACCACGGCATCCAGTTTTCTGACTTGGCGCCGTCGTTGCGCGCCGCGCTTCAGCGCTGGCTTCGCGCCGAGATGCAGAAAGACGGCTGGGAACTTTCCTCCTCGGAATAGCGGCAGTCTCGTCGGCGGGGCCACGGTCTTCTTGTTCGCGCTTCCGCAATCTCGTGTACTCTTACCTGCTGGGATAAGGGGGCTTTGTCTTGAGACCGGAAGAGATCTTCTCTTTGGGCGAGTTTGAAGAGCTTGCGTCCGCATGCATGTCAGAGATGGCCATGTCCTACGTGAGCGGAGGCGCGGCCGATGAGATCACCATGCGCGCCAACATCGAAGCATGGCGGCGTATTCGACTGAAGCCCACAGTCCTGGTGGACGTCTCGGAAATTGACACTGGCGTGGAACTGCTTGGGCAGCGTTTGCAGATGCCGATCCTGCTTGCGCCGGCGGCGTTCCATAGGCTGTGCCATCCCGAGGCGGAAATGGCGGCCGTTGCCGGAGCCAACCGGGCCGGTGCGGCAATGGTCTTGAGTTCCTTTGCCACGGAAGCGGTGGAAAGCGTTGCCGCCGCGGCCCAGCAGCCGCTCTGGTTCCAGCTCTACATGGTAAACCGCGAAATCACCAGGCAACTGGTGGAGCGGGCGCAGGCAGCCGGGTGCAAGGCCCTGTGCGCCACGGTGGATACTCCCGTGCTTGGGGCAAGACATCGTGAGAGCCGCACACAATTCAAGCTGCCGGAAGACTGCAAGCTTCCCAACCTCAACCTCGGGTCGGTCAGCCACCGGCCGCTGCGCGGCGCCATCTACAGTGAATTGCTCAATCCCGGGCTGACATGGAAAGACATCGAGTGGCTCCGTTCCATCTCGAAGCTTCCGGTGCTGCTCAAGGGTGTGATGAGCCCGGAAGACGCCTTGCGCGCCGCAGATTCCGGCGTGGATGGAATCATTGTTTCCAACCATGGCGGCCGGAATTTGGACACTCTGCCCAGCACATGTGAGGTGCTCCCGCGCATCGTCGAAAAGCTCCAGGGAAGGTTGCCGCTCATTGTGGACGGAGGAATTCGCCGCGGAACCGACGTGGTGAAGGCGCTCGCGCTTGGCGCGAAGGCGGTCATGGTGGGGCGTCCTTATCTGTATGCCCTGGCAGCGGCAGGCGCGGCCGGAGTGGCCCGCGTATTTGAACTGCTCCGGACTGAGCTGCAAATGGCAATGGCCCTTACAGGACGCACTTCCATCAAAAACATTGATCGTTCCGTATTGTGGGAGTAAGGCGCAGCCAGGCGTTTTTATGATTCGCCGATGATCACGCCGGCAAGAAAAACCAGAATCCCGCCCAGAATGACTTGCAGTGTGGCCGACATCCAGGGAGATTCCATGTAACGATGCCGGATCCAGGCAATGGTCCCCAGTTCCACCAGCACCACGGCAACTGCCACTATAAAAGCGACGCCAAAATTGGCCAGCAGGAAGGGGAGGGTGTGACCGATACCCCCAAGCGCCGTCATCAGTCCGCAGACCAGGCCGCGAATCCACGGATGACCGCGACCCGTGAGGCTGCCGTCGTCGGAAAGCGCCTCGGCAAAACCCATGCTGATGCCGGCGCCAATGGATGCAGCCAGACCTACCGCAAAGGCGGTGTGGGTGTTGCGCGTGGCAAAAGCCGCAGCAAAAACCGGGGCCAGCGTGGACACTGAACCGTCCATTAATCCCGCCAGACCCGGCTGGACAATCTGCAAAACAAACAGCTTGCGGTTGGCCCGCTCTTCCTGGCCGCGCGCGGTCGCGTCCAACTCGCTCAGTTCCCCGGCCCGATACTCATGCGTCCGCTCTTCCTGCGCCAGATCATTGAGCAACTGCCGGATGCTGGCATCCTGCATGCGGTCGGCCGATTTCTCGTAATATCGGCGCGTCTCCAGTTCCATGGTGGAGGCTTCTTTGCGGACCGCATCCAGCCGGAGAGGCTTGGTGAGCCACATGGGGCGGCGGTTGACGAATCCTTTTACATCGTTGCGCCGGATGAGAGGGATGTGTTCGCCGAATTTCGCGCGGTAGAGTTCAATCAGCCGTCTGCGGTGCCCGGATTCCTCCTCCCGCATGCCGTCAAACATGGCCGCGGTTGCGGGGAAATCCTGCCGCAGCCCTTCAGCATAATCGGCATAAATACGCTCGTCTTCCTCTTCCAGAGAAATGGCCAGCGCCAGGACTTCACGTTCAGAAAGGCTCTCAAAGCTGCGCATGATGAACCGGAAAATTGTAATTGATAGGCGTAGGCGGCTGAAACCCGGCAAAAAAAGCGGCTCCGGAACAAGTCCGAAGCCGCGTGCAAACAAGCGGCGCTCATCCGAAGTTGAACTCACGGTCGGCCCGCGGTCATCGCATGCAGATCCGGGACTGAGGCCGGCAGTTCGTCCGCTTGATTCCCGGGGTGACCGGCGCCGGGCAACGTGCATGGACCCGGAACCGGCCACCCCCGGAATGCAAAATTACAAACAGTGGCCGGCCTCGGCTGTCCAGGGCGTTATTCGGCCGGCCACACAGGGGCGGGGCTACCCCACCACATCCATGGGACGCATCATTTCGTTGTCCTCATGTTCCAGGATGTGGCAATGCCACACATATTTGTATCGCTGGCCGGGAACAAGCGCCGCGCCCGTAGGCATATCGAACTTCATGATGAGCTTGGTCACTGTGCCCGGGTAAACCTTCACCACGTCCTTGTAGGCGTTCTGCTCTTCGGGGGCAGGCGCCTGCGGCTGGCCAAGCAGGTTCAGCTGGCCTGTGCTGTCGTATTTGTTCTGGTCAAACGGCTGGCGGCTGAGCACCTGGAACTGCACCAGATGGATGTGCTTCGGATGGCCGTCACCGGTGTCATTGATCATGTTCCAGATCTCGGTTGATCCGGCTTTGGGGTCCTCCGTGACCGGATCGTCCCAGTTCTTGTTGTCGAGCAGGCCGATGATCGGAAAACCGTCCGAGGCCCGGTCCAGCTCGGTGAGCACGACGTTGCGGGTGCGCACCGCAGACGCCGGGTTGATGTTGATGGGATTCGGATTCAGCACGGAAGGAATCGTGCTGGTGTCAGGCGAAGAGAGCGGCTTGGAGACCCGGAACATCATGATCTCGGTGGGAACAACTTCACCGCCGCCCGGATATGGCGCAGGGCCGTTGTTCTTCAACACAAAGGTCTGGCCGCCGCGCCCGGTGAAGTCAATGATCACATCAAAGCGTTCGGCGGGCGACTGCAACAGGGTGGTAAGGGCCACCGGGGCCGGAAGCAGACCGCCATCGGTCCCGATCACAAAGAAGACCGGTCCGGCCATGCCGTGCGGGTTGCCCTGAGTATCCGTCTGCACCAGCGTCATGTTGAGAAAGCGCGCGTTGCTGCCGTTCAAGATGCGAAAACGATAGCGCCGCGGTTCCACGTCGAACACCGGCCAGGCCATGCCGTTCACGCACATGGTGTCGCCGAAGAACTCCGGGATCCAGTACTGATGAGTGCCGCCGATCGCCACCGGATAAAGCAGCGTGCCGTCCGGATTGAACAGGCGGTCCTGGATGATCAGCGGGACCTCAAAGTTCCCCTTGGGCAGGTTCAGCGAGTCTTCCACTGCGTCACGAATGATGTAAGCGCCCGCCAGACCCATGATCATGTTCAGCCGCGTGATCCCCAGGGTGTGATCGTGATACCAGAGAAGCGTGGAAGGCTGATCGTTCGGGTAAACAAACGGGTCGGGATTATAGAGCACCGGGCCGGTGACCCCGTCAGGCGAAATCCATGCTTCAGGGTAGCCATCGCTTTCCGGCATCACTTTGGCGCCGTGC
>DATIWA010000162.1:0-6203 GCA_035465515.1 Candidatus Limnocylindrales bacterium
TCGGCGTGCTTGATCTTGAGGCCCGCGAGCCCGCCTACTTCAAGGCGGAACACGCCCGCCTGCTGACGGTCATCGGGTCGCGCATTGCCGTGAGCATTGAAAACGCGCGCCTGTACACCCGCATCGTCCGCCAGGCGAACACCCTGGGGCTGCTCAACGAGATCAGCCGAGAGCTCACTTCGATCCTGAATCTCGACCAGCTCCTCAAGCGCGTGGGCGATCTGCTGCTCAAGCTGATTGATTACCAGATGTTCTCCATCCTTCTGCTGGATGACAGCAAGCAGAAGCTGGTGCACCGGTTCTCCGTGCGCTTCAAGGAAAACATTCAGTTGAAGCACGATATCCCGCTGGGGCGCGGACTTGTGGGCGCGGCCGCCCTGGAGAAAAAACCCGTGCTGGTCCCGGATGTCACCCGCGACCCGCGCTACATCAAGGCAAATCCTGAGACGCGCTCGGAGCTTTGCGTTCCCCTGATCCATAAGGACAACGTCATCGGCGTGCTCGATCTCGAGCACACGCGCCGCGGTTTTTTCAATGAAGAGCATGTGCGCACCATGACCACGCTGGCCGCGCAGATCGCCATCGCAGTGGAGAACGCGACTCTGTATGAACGCATCGCACGCGAGGAGCAGCGCCTGGAGCGCGACCTGGCCATGGCCCGCGAGGTGCAGCATCATCTTCTGCCGCCAGCCTGTCCCAGTCTCCGCAACGCTGATGTTGCCGCGCGCTTCAGTCCGGCGCATGCCATTGGCGGCGACATGTATGACTTTCTGGATTACAAGCAGCCGCGCGCCTGCATGATCGTGAGCGACGTGAGCGGCAAAGGCGCTCCCGCCGCGCTCTACGCCGCGCTGGTCAGCGGAATCATCCGCAGCCTCGCTCCCGGCGAGCCTTCGCCCGCCACCATGCTTGGCTCCGTCAATCGCGCTTTGAATCAGCGCCGCCTTGACGCCAATTACGTCGTCCTCTGCTGCGCTCTCTGGGATGACGAGCGAAAAACCATGCGCGTGGCCAACTCTGGTCTTCCCCGCCCCATTTACTGCCATCAGGGGCACGCGCACATGATTGAGTCCGCCGGCCTGCCGCTGGGAATGTTTTCTGATGCTGTTTATGACGAAACCACCATCCACGCGTCGCCCGGCGATGTCTTCGTCTTCTTCAGCGACGGTATCGTGGACGCCAGCAACGAAAAAGACGAACAATTTGGGCGCGTTCGCATTGAGCGCGTGGTGACAAAGAATGCTGCTGGCACCGCGAATGACATTGCCGATGCGCTCTTCCAAGCTGCCGCCGATTTCTCCGCCGGCATGCCTGTCTTCGACGATCAGACCGTGGTGGTTTTAAAAGTCCTGGAAAACCCGCTGAAACGCGCGTAAACACAGCGATCTATTAAAAATCTTAAGAGATAAAGGCTATCTGCCAAACTCTGGTAACCTTCTGACCGCAATCAGGGCTGTTTCCCTCAACAGCCGCGTCCCATCAGCTAAGTTCTTGATAACTTAAGAGATTGCTTACGTCCTCGTCCCTTCAAAGCTGTCTTTTGCGTGTGCTCAAAGGCGCAGTCAGTGAGCACATTAGAGCTTTTAATCTAATTCTCAAAAGTTTCTAATACCGCGCCGAGTATTCTCCCCTCAAGGCTGAGGTCGCCAATGCAGTTAAGGCTACCAGAAACATACACATACGACGGTATCCCATATGCTTCCGCAAAAACGACCAGCAAATAGACCAGAGTCCACTCTGGCGCCATGCCTCTTCCGGGCAGCCCCATCCATTACCGCGCCGTTTCCCGCAAAGTTACGGCCGGATGGCAAGTTACGCAAAAGGAGCGCAGCCAATTATGAGCAACATCTATCTACCCAAGGACGCGTCCAAAGCTCGTTTGAGAGAGGCCGAGAATGCCCGCAAAAACCGGGCAGAGATCCTCAAAGCCTATTCTCAGGGCAAGGTATCGCGGCGCGACCTCATTAAATGGGGTCTCTTCACCAGCGCTGGCGCGCTGGCTCCAATCGGAGGCTTGAGCCCGTTCGTGCCCAGTGTTCATGCCGATGGTGGAAGTGGCGGCAGCAGCAGCATTCCAACCGGTATGCCGCCCAGCCCGCTGTTTGGTGTTCAGCCTTTCAGCACGCCGATGCCCCGCTTTGACGTCATCTCACGCAACCCGGTTTCATCACTGACGCCGGCCCCGCAGGCGGAAGCCAACCAGACCCAGCAGTTGCTGGATCCCGGTTTTGGTCTGCCCGCGGGCAGCACCGGTCCCATTGAAGGCCGTCCGCCGGGGCCAATCTGGGCGCACCAGAAATTCGCCCAGTTCCCGCCCCAGGTCGCCGTGGAAATGTCCCAACTCGGCGCCACCACCAACACCGTTTACAATCCGGCCGTTCCCTCGAGCCTGAACTCGGGCATCGATCCGACCGCTTCCATTCCGCTGAAGTTCCATCCCCAGTTGCCCACGCAGGACGTGAACTCGGTCTGGACCTTCAACGGCACCATTCCTCCCAAGCTGGTCCAGGGCCGCTACGGCGAGCCCATCCTGTTCCGTCACCACAACCGCCTGCCGGCTGACGTGACCCTGAACAACGGCTTCGGGCGCCACACCATCTCGACCCACGAGCACAACGGCCACCACGGCGCGGAGAACGACGGCTTCACTGGGGCCTACTTCTTCCCCGGCCAGTTCTATGACTATCACTGGCCCATCGTGCTCGCCGGCCGTGACACCATCAACACGGATGCCACCGACCCCCGCGCGGGAAGCCCCGACGGCAGCGGCGGCATCACCAACGTTCCGGGTGACTGGCGCGAGACCATGTCCACCCACTGGTTCCACGATCACATGTTCACGTTCACTTCGCAGAACGTGTACAAGGGCAACGCTGCGATGTTTAACATCTACAGCTCGCTCGATCGCGGCAACGAAGCCATCAATGACGGCGTCAACCTGCGCCTGCCCTCGGGCTCCACGAATGACTGGGGCAACCTGGACTACGACGTCAACCTGATGCTGGCCGAAAAGGCATGGGACGCCAACGGTCAGCTGTTCATGGACATCTTCGACTTCGACGGTTTCCTCGGAGACGCGATGACCGTGAACCTGACCTACAAGCCGTTCTTCGAAGTGGAGCGCCGCAAGTATCGCTTCCGCATCCTGAACGCCAGCGTTTCGCGCTTCTTCAAGATTGCGCTGAGCGACGGCTCAACCATGGTCCAGATCGCCAATGACGGTAACCTCTTCCCCTCCCCGGTGCCTCTCACCCAGCTTGACGAGCAGGGCATCGCCGAGCGGTATGACATCGTCATTGACTTCTCCCGCTACAGCATCGGGGACAAAGTCTGGATGGTGAACCTCTGTGAACACCAGGACGGCAAGAAACCTTCCAAGGACCTGACCCTGTCTGACGCCTTGGCTGGCAAGTCCAATGATCCGTGCGTGGGCAAGTTCCTGGAGTTCCGCATTGTCCGCAATCCGGCCAAGCCTGACCTGAGCCAGATTCCGGCCACGATGATCCCGAACCCTGACCTGTCGAACGTGCCGGTTGCGCGCGAGCGCACCTTTGTGTTCGGCAGCGGCGCTTCGCAGAACACCACCGATCCCATCAGCTCGTTCATTCTGGGCGCCGGCAACCAGCCCGGCCCGTGGGGAATTGCAACGGACGGCGGCCCGATGCGCAATGCCGACTTCGGCCGCGTTTCAGCCGCTCCTGCCTTTGGCTCGCGCGAAGTCTGGACGCTGGTCAACGGCGGCGGCGGATGGGACCACCCGATCCACATCCACTTCGAAGAGGGCCAGATCCTGGCCCGCGATGGCAAGGCTTCCAACGTGCCGGCGTGGGAACAAGGCCGCAAGGACGTATATCGTCTGCGTCCCGGCGGCAGCGTGACCATCACTCTCCAGTTCCGCGACTGGGGCGGCATGTTCATGGAGCACTTCCACAACACCGTCCACGAAGACAACGCCATGTTGCTGCGTTGGGAAATCGACAATGGCGGCGCGCCGTTCCTGCGTCCGCTGCCTACGCCGATCCCGACTCCGCAGGGCGTCACCTTCGAGGATCCGACTGAAGTCCTTCCCACCGCCTTCTAATCAGGAGCGTTTTGGGATATAACTCCACCCGGCGGGCCGCATTCAAGTGCGGCTCGCCGGATTTTTAATCTGCATTGGCTTAACGAGCTGCAATGAACTCCAAGGAGCAAACCCATATGCGACGGAAGAACTGGGCGGGGATTACGGCCGTCGCCATGTTGTCCCTGTGTACCGCAATCAGCTATGTCGTCTTTGGTCCTACCCGGGCGGCGGCCGACAATGCGCACTACGGCGCCAACTTTTTTCCCAACGTTGAGCTGACCACCCAGGACGGCAAGAAGGTAAAATTCTACGATGACCTGATCAGGGGCAAGACCGTTGCCCTCGATTTGATTTACACCCACTGCACTGATCAATGTCCGCTGGAGACGGCGCGCCTGGTCGAAGTGCAGAAGATGCTGGGCGACCGCGTGGGCAAGGACATTTTCTTTTACTCCATTACCATTGATCCCAAGCGCGACACCCCGGAAGTCCTCAAGGCCTATATGGAAAAATTCCATGTCGGCCCGGGTTGGACCTTCCTCACCGGCAATCCTGAAGACATAGAAATGATCGGGCGGAAGCTGGGAATTTATTCCGACCCTGACCCCAACAGCCGCGACGGCCACGCTCCCAGCGTGCTGGTAGGCAACGAGCCCACCGGCCAGTGGATGCGCAACTCGGCCACCGACAATCCGCGCTTCCTTTCCCTGATGATTGGCCAGTTCATCACCGGCTGGAAGCACCAGAGCAAGCCGCTTCCCAACTATGCTGACGCCCGGCGTATGAACTTCAATCTGGGAACTTACCTGTTCACCACTCGCTGCGCCGCCTGCCACACCATAGGACACGGCGACAAGGTCGGGCCTGACCTCCTTGGTATCACCAACGTTCGCGAACACGCATGGCTGACCCGCTTCATCATGACGCCTGAGAAAATGATGGATGAAAAAGATCCCATCGCCACCGCCTTGTTTGACAAGTACAAGCGCGTCCAGATGCCCAACCTGCGTGTCAGCCCGGAAGAAGCCGAGGCGCTGGTGAAGTTTCTTGGCGACCAGACCGCCGCTGCCGCCCCCAAGCCGCAGGACGCGGCGACTCAGGGTGCTGCTGCGATTCCTGCCGCACCGCAGGAAAAAGGCGCGGCGGAATCCGCCAACCCGCCCAAGCCCTGATCATTTTGGCTGCACTCCGGCCGACTTTTACTGGGGAGGACTTCCTTAAGGAAGTTCCTCTCCCGGTCGGGCGCCTGATGGTCCTGCCTCAGCGCGGCGAACGCACCGCATGTCTGATGGCCAGCAGTTCGCTCAGCAGGGGCTCCAGGTTCTTCAGGTCCAGAGCGTTTGCGCCGTCTGATTTGGCCTGCGTGGGATTGTCGTGTACTTCCATGAACACTCCGTCCACGCCTGCGGCCACCGCGGCGCGGCACAGCAGAGGAATGAATTCCGGCTGGCCTCCGGAAACCGCCTGCCCGTTGGCGCCCGCGGAAGGCAGTTGCACGGAATGCGTCGCGTCAAACACCACCGGCGCAAATTGACGCATGATCGCCAGCGACCGCATGTCCACCACCAGGTTGTTGTAGCCGAACGAACTGCCGCGTTCCGTGAGGAAGATGTTGTCGTTGCCCGAATCGCGCACCTTCTCCACCGCATGCCGCATATCCCACGGAGAAACGAACTGGCCTTTCTTGATGTTGATTGCCCGCGCGTGTTTTGCGGCTGCTACCAGCAGGTCCGTCTGCCGGCAAAGAAAGGCCGGAATCTGCACCACATCCACCGCATCCGCCACGGCGGGTACGTCCCTGGCTTCATGTACATCGGTGAGGACGGGGACCCCCGCTTGCTGGCGAACGTCCTTCAGGATGCGCAGTCCTTCTTCCAGTCCAGGTCCGCGAAAGCTCTTGAGCGACGTGCGATTCGCCTTGTCATAGGAAGCCTTGAAGATGTAGGGAATCGCCAGCTTGCGCGCGACCGCGTGGATGGCCTCCGCCATCTTCAGCGCGTGATCTCTGCTTTCAATCACGCACGGGCCGGCAATGAGAAAAAAATCACCGCCGCCGATCTGTACTCCATCGAGTTTGAACGATTGCTGCATCGAAACCTTTAGACCGCGTCATCCCGGACCCGGCTGAATGAGCGGCGCG
>DATIWA010000163.1:0-3147 GCA_035465515.1 Candidatus Limnocylindrales bacterium
CTTCCGCTACACCGGATCGGCGAAAAGTTCGTCTCTCACCGGTGACGTCACCGTGACCCGCCTCGGCATGAACCCGCGCTTCGATTTCGGGCTTTACCTGGCGCAAAGCAAACGTGCCCCGGCGCTGACCACGCTCAATCCCTTTCTCGACAACATGCGGCTTGATGTTCACATCACCTCCACCCCGGAGTTGCGCGTGGAAACCTCGCTGGCCAAGCTCTCCGGCGATATCGATCTCCGGCTGCGCGGCACCGCCGCCCGGCCCGCTTTGCTGGGGCGCGTGAACATCACCGAGGGCGATGTCTTTTTCAACGGCACCAGGTACCGCCTGGAGCGCGGCGATATCAGTTTCAGCAACCCGCTCACCATCGAACCCGTGATCAACGTGGAAATGTCGGCCCGCGTGCAGGAGTACGACATCACCATCGGCCTTCACGGCGCCGTTCTGGGGGGCAGAGGCCTGAGCATGACCTACCGCTCGGACCCGCCGCTCTCCAATGCCGATATCATCGCGCTGCTGGCCTTCGGCCGCACCCGCGGCCAGGACATTTACGCCGCTTCCCAGCCGGGCCAGGGCAGCACGGATTCGGCCTCGGCGTCCAACGCAATCCTCGGCCAGGCCCTGAATGCCACCTTTACGGACCGCGTGCAGCGGCTCTTCGGCGCCAGCCGCGTCAAGATCGATCCCCTGTTCGTCGGCTCGGAAAACAACCCGACGCCGCGCGTCACCATCGAGCAGCAGATCAACAGCAACGTCACTCTTACCTACATCACCAACCTGAGCCAGTCCGCCGAGACCGTGATCCAGGTGGAGTACAACATTGACAAGAACATCTCCGTGGTTGCGGTGCGCGACCAGAACGGCATTCTCGGGTTTGACGTTCACATCCGCCGCCGCAGGAAATAGCCATGGCTGACGACGCGCAAAATGCTTTCTCCGCCGAGCGCTCCTCCATGGTGGAAGAGCATCTGCGGAAGCGCGGCATTCATGACCAGCGCCTGCTGGAAGCCATGCAGAAGGTGCCCCGGCATGAATTCATCGGCCCGGAAAGCTGGCCTGAGGCCTATGCCGACCACCCTCTGCGCATTGCCGAGCAGCAGACCACCTCGCAGCCTTACATCATCGCCGCCATGATCCAGGCGGCGGAGATTCAGCCTGCGGACCGCGTTCTTGAAATCGGCCCCGGCTCCGGATACCAGACGGCCCTGCTGGCCGAGCTGGCCTCCCAGGTGTACGCCGTGGAGCGCCATGCCAGCCTTGCCCAGATCGCCCGCAATAACCTTCTGCGCCTCGGCTACCAGAACGTCAGCATCATCGCCGGCGATGGTTCGCTCGGCTGGCGTCAGGCTGCGCCCTTCAACGCCATCATCGTGTCCGCCGCCGCTCCCCGGGTCCCTCCTGCCCTGGTCCAGCAGCTCTTGCCCGGCGGCCGCCTGGTGGTCCCCGTGGGCCAAGCCGAGCAGCAGGTCCTTCAGCTCCTGCGCAAAGCGCCCGACGGCGCCCTTGACGTGCGGTCCCTGGAAGGCTGCCGCTTTGTCCCCCTCATCGGCGAACAGGGTTTTGCCGCCTGAGCCTGCCGCTGTTTCAGGCCATGTTTTAAACTGGTGCGTGGCCCTTCTCGGCAATATCAAAATCACTCTGGAAATGATCAAGTGGGAGCACTCCGTCTTTGCCCTCCCTTTTGCCCTTTGCGGCGCCATGCTCGCGGCCGGCGGACTGCCCACCGCGGCCCAACTGCTCTGGATCATTGTCTGCATGGTCTCGGCCCGTACCGCCGCCATGGCCTTCAACCGCCTGGCCGACGCCGCCATTGATGCCGCCAATCCCCGCACCGCCGCTCGCGCTATTCCCGCCGGCGACCTTTCGCCCAGGTTTGTCGGCGTCTTCGTGCTTGTGTCCTGCGCCATCTTCGTCCTTGCCGCTGCACGGCTCAACCGGCTTACCTTTTTCCTTTCCCCCGTGGCCCTTGCCGTTGTGCTGCTTTACTCCTATACCAAGCGCTTCACCCGCTGGTCGCATCTGGTGCTGGGCTTTGCCCTGGGCATCGCGCCCGCCGCCGCCTGGATCGCCGTGCGCGGCAGCTTTGATCCGCGCATTCTCGTGCTCACCGCCGCCGTCACCTGCTGGGTCGCCGGCTTTGACGTGCTCTATGCCTGCCAGGACATTGACTTTGACCGCGCCCACGCCCTCAACTCCGTTCCCCAGGCCTTCGGCATCCGCCGCTCGCTGATTCTTGCCCGCGCGCTGCATGTCGTCATGCTGGGGCTGCTTGTCGCGCTGGTCATGCTTTTCGGACTCGGCAAACTGGCCCTCCTCGGCGTGATCGTCGTGGCATTGCTGCTGGCCTATGAGCACTCCCTGGTCTCCGCCAGCGACCTCAGCAGGCTCAACGCTGCTTTCTTCACCATGAACGGCGTCATTGCCGTGGTCTTCTTCCTGTTTGTGGCCGCCGATCTGCTGGTTCGATAGTTTGTGAACACCCGCTGTTTTGGCTTTTCAATTTCCGGCGATCATGGCTGGCGCCGTTGGCATGGTGCAATCTCAGGCGATCCCGCCGCGCCGCAATCTCTCCCTGGCAGGTTTAACTTCCAGTAACTATTGGATCGTGGCCCTGCCCCCTCTCCCGGTCATCCCCGGAAAATAAGGAGTTAGGGAAAGTCACCCCGGGGATCATCCCCGCAAAAATCACCCGAAATCCGGACTGTACCTGCGCAACTCCTGCGCGAGGTTTGGCGTCATCTATTACCACTTCGCCAATACCCGCGAGACACCACAACCGCCAGCCGCGAACTAGCAGGCAGCAGCCACCAAGTATCAGGCGCCAGGTGCCAAGCTACTATCGCCTAAATTGTCAAAGACCACTTACTGCCGTCAGCGCTGAGCTGTCTCTTCCATCCTAGCGCCATCCCATCTTTCCTTCGCTGCGAAATAGTTCACCCACGCGGTACATGTCTTTCACGGTCCACTGCTTAAACCTGGTACATGTTCTGAATCCATGGCTGGTACAGGATTGCCTTTCCAGCTTCTACTCTGCTACTTTCTTCTCACTGCAACAACGTTCGTCCTGCAAATATAGTCTCTTCACCCCCTTGTAACCGTCCGCCTTCCGGCTCCGGACGTCCCAGTTCAACCGTTCAATTGCTCCG
>DATIWA010000164.1:0-3029 GCA_035465515.1 Candidatus Limnocylindrales bacterium
AGCGTCCAGCAGGCAATGGAGAGCGCCAAATCGCAGTTTGGCCGGCTGGATATCCTCATCAACAACGCGGGAATTTCCTGGGGCGCGCCGGTGGAACAGATGACCCTGGCCGACTGGAACAAGGTCATCGAGACCAACCTGACCGGGACATTTCTATGCTCGCAGGCAGCGGGCAAAATGATGATCGCGCAGAACGGCGGCAAGATCATCAACGTGGCTTCGGTTGCAGGTTTGCGCGGCGCTCCTCCCGAACACGTGCAGGCCATCGGCTATCACGCCAGCAAAGGCGGCGTGATTTCGTTTACCAGGGACCTGGCCTGGAAGTGGGCGCGGCACAACATCCAGGTAAATGCGCTGGCTCCCGGATGGTTTCCCACGCACATGTCAGACTGGGTGATCGAGCACAAGAAAGAAGACCTGCTGAAGCATATTCCGTTGCGCCGCTTTGGCAGCGACCATGATCTGAAAGGCGCGGCCGTCTTTCTGGCCTCGGACGCTTCCGACTATGTGACCGGCCACGTGCTGGTCGTGGATGGAGGCCAGTCGGCTTAAGTTTTCACTCAACCATGAATATTCCTCTTACCCCAATTCGTTTTCTCCGTTACGCCGCCCAGCAATATCCGAAAAAAATTGGCGTGGTCTGCGGAGAGCACCGCTACAACTACGCGCAATTTGCCGAACGCAGCGCCCGGCTTGCCGGCGCTCTCCGCGCCATGGGCGTGCAGCCCGGTGACCGCGTGGCCTACTTGAGCGGCAACTGTCATCGCCTGCTGGAAGGCTATTATGGCGTGCTGGAGGCCGGCGCCGTCCTTCTGCCCCTCAACATCCGCCTGACTCCGGCCGAACTGGCCTACATCCTGAACGATTCAGGAGCCAAAGTGTTGCTCTACCAGGAGCAGTTCACGGCGATGGTGGAAGGCTTCCGCGGCCAATTGCAGACGGTAAAAAGTTATATAGGCCTGGACCATGCGCCGAAGGCGGGCTGGGCCGAGCCGCGGAGCTATGAGCAGCTGCTCGCCGCGGCAACGCCTGCGCACATGGATATCATGCAGATTGATGAGAATGCCCTGGCGGAACTTTTCTATACCAGCGGCACCAGCGCCAATCCCAAGGGCGTGATGCTGACGCACCGCAACATCTATCTGCATGCGCTGAATGTGGCCATTGTTTTCCATACCGGGTCGGACACGGTTGAATTGCACACCATTCCGCTTTTTCATGCCAACGGCTGGGGCGTGGCGCATTCGCTCACGCTGGCCGGAGGAACGCACGTGATGATCGGCAAGTTTGACCCCGCGGAAGTCTTTCGCCTGATCGAGCGTGAAGGCGTGCACGCGTGCAGTCTGGTGCCAACCATGGCCACGGCCCTGGTCAACTGTCCTGAGCGGCCTAAATTCGACCTCACTAGCCTGAAGCGCATCACTCTGGGCGGCGCCGCTTCTTCGCCCACACTGGTGCATGAAGTCGAAGAAAAGATCGGCTGCGTCTGTTTTTCAGGCTACGGCCTGACCGAAACCTGCCCCGTACTGACAACTTCACAGGTGAAGGCAGGAGTGGAATGGCAGGGTGAGGAGCGGTTTGAAGGCCAGGCGCGCACCGGTTTTGCACTGCCGGGCGTAGAGATTCGCGTGGTGGACCAGGAGGACAAGGACGTGCCGCACGACGGCGCCAGCATCGGCGAAATCATTGCCCGCAGCGATGGGGTGATGGCCGGCTATTGGAAGCAGCCGGAAGCCACGGACGCCGTGATTCGCGATGGCTGGTTTCATACCGGCGACATGGCAACCATGGACGAGAACGGATATGTGCTGATCGTGGACCGCAAGAAAGACATCATCGTCAGCGGCGGCGAAAACATTTCCTCGCTGGAGGTCGAGAAAGCGATGCTGGCGCATCCCGCAGTCTATGAAGTTGCGGTGATCCCCGTCCCGGACCCGAGATGGGGCGAGGTGCCCAAGGCGCTGGTCTCGCTGAAACCCGGGGCGCAGGCCACTGAACCCGAGCTGCTGGAATTCATCCGGGGCCGCCTGTCGCACTACAAATGCCCGCGCTCGGTGGAGTTCATGGAAGCCCTGCCCAAGACCGGGACGGGGAAGATCCTGAAAAAAGATTTGCGAAGGAAATACTGGTCGGGCACGGACAGCATCCGTCCGGAACTCGCGACAAAAAAATAAAAGCAGCCATCGCGGAGACAGAAGAGCCGCGGTGGATTTGATCTAATGCTGAAAGGCTGAACATGACCAGACTTCTTGACGGCAAAGTGGCCATCATTACGGGAACGGCGCGCGGCATCGGGCAGGCCACGGCTGAATTGTTTGCCCAGCATGGCGCCCGGGTTCTTATGTCAGACATTGATCCTGAACCGCTCAACCAGGCCGCATCGGCGATTCAGAAGGCCGGCGGCCAGGCGCATCCGCTGGCAGGCGACGTCACCGATCCGCAGTTCCCCGACAAACTGGTCAAAACGACGCTGGAAAAGTTTGGCGGGCTGGACATCATCGTAAACAACGCCGGCTACACCTGGGATGGCGTGATTCATAAAATGACCGACCAGCAGTGGCAGGCAATCATTGACTGTCACCTGACTGCTCCGTTCCGCATTATCCGCGCCGCGTCAAATTTTATTCGCGAGACTGCCAAGAAGGAGCAGGCGGAGCAGGGACGCGCGCAGGCCCGCAAAATCGTCTGCATCAGTTCAACTTCCGGCACTCGAGGCAATGCCGGCCAGGCGAATTACTCTTCCGGAAAGGCAGGCGTGGTTGGTCTGGCCAGGACCCTGGCCAAGGAGTGGGGCATGTTCAACGTGCAGGCCAACGCCGTGGCCTTCGGCTGGATTGAGACCCGGCTGACCCACGCCAAGGAAGAGCAGGTCAAGATCAAGCGCGGCGAGGCGGAGATTGAGCTGGGCATTCCAGGCGACCGGTTGCAGATGATGTCAAAACTCATTCCCATGGGGCGTGCCGGGACTCCGCATGAGGCGGCTGGCGCCGTGCTGTTTTTTGCCTCGCCTTTGTCCGACTACGTTTCCG
>DATIWA010000165.1:0-2660 GCA_035465515.1 Candidatus Limnocylindrales bacterium
TCCCTTGATGGCTTCCTTGGAGTGGTAAGCCTTTTCAATATTCTCCCAGACCCGCACGCGCTCAGCCCGCTCATGAGAGAGCAGCACCGCGCCTTCTTCGTTCTCGCCCCGCTGGACCATGACTTCAATCTGGTCGCCGGGCTGGAACTTCACGTTCCCCTGCGCGTCCGTGACTTCGGCAATGGGCACCAGGCCCTCCGATTTAAAGCCGATGTCCACGACCACGTGGGTGGGAGTTATTTTGATGACGGTGCCTTTAAAGACATTGTCTTCGCTTGGCGCCGGCTCGGTTTCAAGGGTGTACGATTCAAGAGCGGTTGCGAAATCTTCCATGTGAGTTTCTTCTTTTTGAGACACGCCCGCGGTGGGCTGCTCAGTAGATTCGAGTTGAGAATTGTTGGCGGACATAGTTGTTGGGTTTTCCGTGGGCATCAGTTGCGGGCCGGAGGAAACTCTGGTCTCATCTTCGGATGTTTTTTGAACACTGCGGACTGTTTGCTCGAACGACATTCGCCTACCTTGCCGGACCTGAAACACGCCGGGACTCATACCGAGAATCTTTGACGTGCTGAAGGCGGACCCGGACAGGGGTCCCACTGGCGTGACTCGCTCCAACTTTTGCCCGCGGAGCCTCAAAAACCAGCGGCCGGATCTTAAGGCACATTTGAGCGTACCATAAGACTCCTTCGACTATAGCAACGGGCCAAAGCACTGTCAACGCAACCCGCTCCCGAAAATCTCCCGTATTGGCGGCCCTCCCATCTGGTATCTTGCAGGGGCATGGACTTCCTCTTCTCCCCCTGGCGTTACGCCTATGTTACCGCCGCGGACAGCTCCCGGGAGTGCCTGTTTTGCGGGGTTTTGAAGGCGAATGACGATAGAAAAGCCCTGATTGTTTACCGCGCCCGCCATTGCTTCATCATGCTGAACGCCTTCCCCTATACCTCCGGCCACGTGATGGTCGTCCCTTACCAGCATACTGACCAGCTCCAGAAACTCGACTCCCCGGCGGCCCGGGAAATGATGGAACTTACCCAGAAAATGGAGGGGGTGCTGCGGGAACTCTATCGGCCTGACGGCCTCAATCTGGGCATGAATCTGGGCAAGGCGGCCGGGGCCGGTGTGGCCGGCCACATCCATATGCATGTCCTGCCGCGCTGGGTGGCCGACGCCAACTTCATGACCGTCGTCAGTGAGACCCGCGTATTGCCGGAGTCCCTGGAGATCACCTACGACCGCATTCGCGCCTGCCTGGGGGGCTAGAAACGGCCCGCCCCGGCCGCCGGCACGCAGGCCGCGCCTTCCGCTGGCCCCGCATCCTACTGCACAGAGCAAGTCCATTCAGAAAAGGAGCTTCTATGCCTCATGTCGGCACACTTCATGAGATCAGCCTGGAGGGGGTTGAGGACATTCGCGGTGCGGAAGTCTACGGCGTAAATGATGAAAAACTGGGGACCATTGACGATGTCATCTTTGACCACTCCACCGGCGATATTCGCTACGTTGTCGTTGATACGGGCGGCTGGCTTGCCAGCAGAAAATTTCTGGTGCCGGCCAATCGCGTCTCCCCCTATGGCCGTCATGATGACAAGTATTACGCTGAGCTGGACAAGGAACGGATCCAGATGCTTCCTGAGTACCACGAAAAGCACCTGCGCTCCGAGGACAGCTGGACTGCCTACGAGCGGCAATACCAGGACCGCTGGCATGAGGGCGCCGTGATGTACAACCAGCGCACCGGCCGCATTGTGACCCCGCCCATGGACCAGGTGCAGGGCGCCCGTACGCAGTCCTTGAGCCCGGAAGACCTTCGCAGCCTCCAGCGCGACTTTACGCCGGAAAAGGTGGGACAGGAAGACGACCTTCTCGGTGTCGCGTCCAGCGCGGATGACGTGACTTTGCGGCCCGCCAAGGCTTCCATCGCCGGACGTGAAGACGCGATCAGGGAGCAGGAAGACAGGGCGCTTCGGGAGACAGCGCGAAGGGAACAGGGAGCGCTGCGCGACCTGAGCGGAAGAGTGCCGCTGGAAGAGTCGCGTGTGCCGGACGCCGAAGGGTTGCGGGAGCCGGGTGTTTACAAGCTTGACGCGGTGCCGGAAGCGGAGAAGCCTTCCGGCCTGAATGAACCGCCGCACGCCGGCTACGGTCCGCGCTGGATAAGCTTCCAGAAAAAGTTGCGTGAGGGACGCGACCGCATCGTCAGCGGGTGCCGGCTCTGCGGCAGCCAGAAAAAAGTGGCCTAGCTGCGAACGTTATAAAGCTGCCGAACGTCATCAATGTAAATGCGGGCCGCCTGTCATACCTGTCAGGCGGCCTTTCTGTTTCAAGACGCCGCGGGAACCCGCCGCGGGCGGCAGGTGTCTATCTAAATGTCACATAGAACACCAGGCCGCCGGACGGCTTGGAAGCATTTCAGGCGGGGCGCAGGCCCCTGATCGTCTGAAAGCGGACCTGCCGGCCGGCGGTCAAAAGAAAGCGCAAGCATGGAACGCCGCCCCCTTGATGTGGTCCTGATCGCGATTTACCTTGTCGCATTTTCCGCAGTGCTGCTGGGAATTCTCGCCTGGCAACTGGGTGCGCACCACATCCATGCCACCTGGCTGGAAAAGATGGTTGTCCTGCCCATCCTGTTCCTGATCGCAATGCTTCCCGGCGTCCTT
>DATIWA010000166.1:0-5191 GCA_035465515.1 Candidatus Limnocylindrales bacterium
CCCAAACAGCTCACCCCATTTCGTGACCAGCCACTCGGGATGGGCCAACGACATGGCCAGCCCGTCGGTTTTGATGACGGGCCTGCCGGAGCGGTGTTGCGCAAGAATTTTCCGCATGACAGCGTTTGCCAGGCCCGCGGCGGAGGTCTTCCTGGACTGTTTGACCAGTTCCACTGTCTCATTCACCGCCGCATGCGCTGGGATTCGCTCCAGAAATTTGATCTGATAAGCGCCCATGCGCAGAGCGGTAAGTACCTCCAGGTCCAGTTTGGGTACGGGAGAGAAGCTGAAATAAGCGATTGAGCGGTCCAGCAGCGACCGCCAGCGCAGTACTCCCATGACGATCTCTGTCGCCAGGTTGCGGTCTTCCGGCAAGAGGCCATCGAGCAGGCCTGAGTGCAGCAGTTCGACCGCGTAGGCCGACTCCCGTTCGACGCGGAGGAGAATTTTGAAAGCGGCAGCGCGAGCGGGGGAGGCGGGCATGGCTCAACCCAGCCGCTCGCCTTGAGCAGGACGATAACCGCTGATGAACTCACGCGCAGAGATTGCTTTCTTCCCTTCCGGCTGGACCTGCAACAGCTCCAGCCAGGTATTGTGGCCGCACCCGGCAAACAGTTGATCACCGCTGACGTGCAGCGCGCCGGGGTCCAGGTGTGTTTTGCCCGAGGCCGCGCCCGCCGCAATGATCTTGAGATTCTTCCCCCGAAAATGGGTGTAAGCTCCGGGCCAGGGCTGGAATCCACGCAGCCGGTTGACAATGTCTGCGGCGCTGCGCTGGAAGTCAACCATGCCGTCTTCTTTCTTGAGAATGGGCGCCAGAGTGGCAAGCGAATCATCCTGCGGAACAGGATCAACCAGGCCCCGCTGAAGGTCTTGCAGGGTTTCCACCAGCAGGTCGGCCCCCAATTCTGCCAGGCGCGGGGCCAGCGTGACCGCCGTGTCTGCCGGCAGGATCGGCGTCTCGCGTTTGAGCAGGATGTCTCCTGTATCCAGCCCTTCATCAATGCGCATTGTGGTCACGCCGGTAACGGTTTCCCCGCGGGCAATGGCCCACTGAATGGGCGCAGCGCCGCGAAATTTGGGCAGCAGTGAGGCATGCACGTTGATGTTGCCGTAAGGCGGAAGATGCAGCATCCAGCCCGGGATTATCCGCCCGTAGCCGACCACGATGATCGCGTCGGGATGCAGCTCCGTGAGCTGCTTCTGAAAAGCCTCATTGTTCCTGATTTTTTCCGGCTGGGCCACCGGCAAACCGAGCTTGAGGGCCATTTGCTTTACCGGCGGAGCGGTCATGGTCATGCCGCGGCCCTGGGGGCGATCCGGCTGGGTCACAACCAGTTGCACATTGTGTCCCGCTGCTGACAGGCGTTCCAGGCACGGCACGGCGAACTGCGGCGTGCCGCAGAAAACCAGCTTCATGCCCACTCGCCGGCGCGCATCAGCTTTTTGATCTTGCGCTTCATGATGTCACGCTTGAGCGCGCTGATATGGCTGATGTACAGCTTCCCGAAGAGATGCTCCGTCTCGTGCAGCAGGGCGCGCGCCAGAAGGCCTTCGCCCGTGGTCTCAAACCAGTTCCCTTCCAGGTCCTGGGCGCGCACCGTGACCACGTTGGCGCGGGTCACGTCCTCGCGGAACTCAGGCAGGCTGAGGCAGCCTTCCTGTCCGCGCTGGCGGCCTGCCGTCTTGATGATTTCCGGATTCACCAGCACAAGTTTGGCATTGGGATCTTCCTTGAAGGTGACGTCAATCACGGCAATACGTTTCCCGATCCCGATCTGCGGCGCCGCGAGCCCAACGCCGTGGGCAGCGTACATTGACTCAAACATATCGTCGATCAGCGTTCTCAGTTCATCGTTGAACTCGGTGACCGTCGCCGCGGGTGTTTCCAGCACCGGGTCACCATACTTCACAATGGGATAAACCATCTCTATCGTCAGAACCTCTCGAGCTGTTGTTTGTAGCCTAGGTAATTGCGCAGAGTCTCTTCCATGGAGTCCCCGCCAAACTTTTCCAGCGCGCACCGGGCAAGGGTGAGAGCGACCATGGCCTCGGCGGCAACGCCCGCCGCCGGCACCACGCATACGTCAGACCGTTCATACGCCGCTTTTACCGGCTCGCGGGTTTCAAAATCCACGGAGCCCAGCGGACGCCGCAAGGTCGAGATCGGCTTGAGATAACCGCGCACCAGAATGTCCTGCCCATTCGAAATACCGCCTTCGATTCCGCCGGCATGGTTGGATGCGCGGGTAAAACCGGTAAAACTCCGGCCGGCCTTCTCGGATGAATAGCCGATCTCGTCGTGCACCGTGGAGCCAAAAGAGAGAGCAGAGCTCACTCCTGTCCCGATTTCAACGCCCTTGACAGCCTGCAATGACATCACGGCCATTGCCAGCAGGCCGTCCAGGCGCTCGTCCCATTGCGCATAGGTACCAAGTCCGGGCGGCACGCCGTGGGCGACAACTTCAAAAACCCCGCCCACCGAATCCCCCGTCCGTAGTGCATGGTCCACTTCGGCCTTCATGCGCTGCTCGGCTTCAGGATCGGCGCAGTTGAGCAGCACTTCATTCCGGGCATGCAGTTCCTGCAGCTTTTCCCACGGCACCTCGGCATTCTCAAGGACCGCCTTCCCTACGGCAATCACATGGCTGAGCACGTCCATGCCCAACTCGCGCAGAAAGAGCTTGGCGACCGCCCCCAGTGCCACGCGCGATGTTGATTCCCGGGCCGAGGCGCGCTCCAGCACGTAACGGGCTTCAGAAAAGTTGTATTTCAAAGCGCCGGCCAGATCGGCATGCCCCGGCCGCGGTGAAGCCACCCGCTTGTGGCGCGCAGCGTCGCCTTCTTCCACCGGCAGGGATTCCTGCCAGTTTTTCCAGTCCTTGTTTTCGAGAAGAATGGCAATCGGCGAACCTATGGTCTTGCCGTGGCGCACGCCCGACACAATATGCGCGCTGTCCTTTTCGATCTTCATGCGCCCGCCGCGCCCGAACCCTTGTTGCCGCCGCCACAGCTCGCGATCAATGAACCCGGAGCCAACCGGCAGCCCGGCAGGCAGTCCGGAAAGGAAGGCTACCAGGGTTTCTCCATGCGATTCACCGGCTGTAAAGTAACGCAGCATAATCCATTTCCGCCCGCAAACAGGCCCCCCGCTGGAAGTTTTGCGAAACCATTGATTGTAGCCGAAGGAAGCGCGGCATGAAAAAGGCGGGCTGCTCGCCCGCCCCATGCTGTCGTGTAAGGCCGTTTTAAGCTGCGCGCTGGATCTTGCTGCGCACCTGGTTCCGCATATTGTCGTCAATGCTGGTCAGCTTGTGCTGCTCACGGCCATGCTGCTCGGCGTTGCGCAGGACTTCTTCCGGGCTGGAACCCTGGGTTTGCCACTTGCAGTCCGCGAAACCGACATCGGCGCACCGGAAACTGTATTTGCCGGCGCCGCCGGGTGTGGTGGTCCGCCCGGTCTCAGGATGCTGAGGATCCGACTTAATATTTGCCATTAAAAATTCCTCCGCTCACCATTTTCCCGGGAATCCAAAGCTGGTTGGAGAGGATTCGCAAGCTGCGGCAGGAATTGATTCGCTTTCCAGCAGGCAACCTCAGCCGGCGCTCGGAAATACCGTACTCCCTGCAATTCCCGCAGGCAGGCAGCGTTGGCGCGTTAAGAACCGGCTTCGGACCGCGTTTGCGCTATGCTATCTTTCCACATTCGGGAGCGGCGCATGATCAGGGATGATTTTCGAAAGCAGCTGTTCACCTATCTCGGGCTGGTACTGGCGTTCAGTTCCGTCTTTTATTTTTTGATCATCAAGTCCGGCCACCTTGGGGCTGCGGGCGGCTCCTATGTTGTCGGCATCATGTGGTGTCCCGCGGTGGCTGCCATGCTCACCTGCAAACTCTCGGGGCGCAGAATCGCCACTCTGGGATGGAAATGGGGCGAACCGCGCTACCAGGTCATGAGCTACCTCATTCCTCTGGCTTACGCAACCGTTGCCTACGTTTCCGTCTGGGTCCTCCACCTTGGCGGCTTTTACGATCACGAGTTTGTCGCTGCGGTCATCAAACGCTTTGGCCTGGGCGATATGCCGCCGTGGGCCGGAATTGCCTTTTACTTCATCCTGGCGGGGACCACGGGAATGGTCCGGAGTTGCGCAACCGCACTGGGAGAGGAGATCGGCTGGCGCGGCTTCCTGGTGCCGCATCTGGCACGGCGGCTTACATTCACCCAGACGGCGCTGATCAGCGGAGTCGTCTGGTCGCTATGGCACTACCCTATCCTCATCTTCGCCGACTACAACTCCGGCACGCCGGCCTGGTACGGACTGACCTGCTTCACCGTGATGGTGGTCAGCATCAGCTTTATCTTTGCATGGATGCGCTTGAAGTCCGGCAGCTTGTGGACCGGCGTTCTGCTTCACGCCAGCCACAATCTTTTTATCCAGCAGTTCTTTGATCCTCTGACCACGAACACCGGACGCACTCCTTACGTGATCGGCGAGTTCGGCGCGGCGCTCGCGCTGGTGTCAATTGCCTTTGCGCTGTATTTCTGGGGACGCAGGGGCGAACTGGCCCTGCCGATTGGGCAGGCGACCGCGGTTACCGCCTGAGACAATCTGCTGGTGGCGGCAGGACGCGAAACTGCGACGCACGTCCAGGGACAGATCCGCTGTGCAGTTGGAAGAAGGTCGAGACCGCGGCGGCTTTTTCTTGTCGTTGCGCTCCAGGTTCGCGCGCGACAGCCTCAGTCGGCGAGCGACGGGCAGGTGAAAATGTCAGGCTTTATTTTGGTGGCGGCGGTAGGACTCGAACCTACGACCTACGGATTATGAGACCGTCGCTCTAACCACCTGAGCTACACCGCCAAATCCGGGCAAAGAGGGTATTGAACCGGACAAAAAGAAGGCTGCGCGACTCAAGATCGGCAGCTATTTCGATTGTAAGGGGCTGCCTACGGCCTGTCAAACCTGCGGGCCGCCGCGTCCGTCGCAACAGTTGATCTCAAATCAATCCGCCGAATCACGTTCCACTTTCCGAATGCCCGCGCGGGCCCGCTCTGTCCGGAAGCAGGTGAAGAGCTACAATACCTGTGAAGGCGGCGGTGCACGATGAAAGTCAAAAGGACCCGCAAGATCAGAATGAGCATGGAAGACCTCTGCAACATCGGCCGCCGGCCGAACGTGATGCAGATTGTCCC
>DATIWA010000167.1:0-9650 GCA_035465515.1 Candidatus Limnocylindrales bacterium
AATCTTCGCTGCTTTTCGGACTGCAGCGACTTCCTCAGGTGGAGAAGGAACTAGCGCGACAGAAGTGTTCCTACTGTCACGGAATTACGACCCGCGTGTCTCTGGCAGGAACGCATGCCGGAGGAGGTTCCTTAGTGTGGATTAGGCAACATCTCGCAAGGCTCCGGCGCCCATCAGTGCTGACGCTGCTGGCATTCGTTGTCAGCACCGCCGCCACATGCATTGTGTGGAAGATGGCCAAGGTTGACGAGCGCGCCCACATCCGCAGAATCACCCTGCTGGCTGCATCCGCGGTGCGCGCCGATCTTGACTCAGACATGCGGTCCTGGGTACAGGAACAAGTCCGGTTGGCGCGGCTCTGGGAAGTGGATGAACCCTCGCAGTCGCAATGGGGAGAATACGCGAAGCTCTACATTGAGCATCATCCAGGCTGCCTGGGCCTGGAATGGCTGGTGCCGCAGGGCGAAGAGCGCTGGATCGTCGGCGCCCAGGGCGCCCGGCAACGCGCGCAACAGCGCACGCAGGACAATTCCATCCGCGACCATCTGCTGAAGGAAGCCTCCGGCTCAAGAGAGCCGATGATCTCCAGCGTGCTTTCGTCAAGCGATGGCAAAAAGCAGTGGTTGGTTGCCGTTCCCATTTACCGCGCAGACCGTTTCCGTGGGTTCGTGATCGGGTCGTTTGACGTCCAACAGTCGCTTGACACGATGCTGGACGACATCAAGGAGCTGAGTTTCTCCGTCGCTGTGGAGGAAAACGGAGCTGAGATCTACCATCTGCCCGGCAACACGGAGCAGTACCGGAATGACTGGGAACAGACGCTGGAGATTCCCTTTTCCGGTACTCCATGGCTGCTCCGCGTGTGGGCGCGCCCCCAGGCCATGGCGGAAATGCAATCCAATTTGCCTCTGCTGGTTCTCCTCGCCGGGACCCTGCTCACGCTGCTGTTGACCGCGTTTGCCCAGGCCCACCATGAGCTTATGCTGGAGAACCAGGAGCGCCAGCGGGCGGAGCAGGCGTTGCGGGCGTCGCAGGCGCGCTTCGCCGGAATCCTGGAGATCTCCGCGGCGGCTGTGATTTCAACCGATGACCAGCAGCGCATCACTCTTTTCAACCAGGCCGCCGAGAGCATGTTCGGATACAAGGCAGCTGAGGCGCTCGGCCAACCCCTCGATATCCTGGTGCCGCAATCTTTTCGCGAAATGCATCGCCGTCATTTCAATCATTTTGCCCAGTCCGATCGCAACAACATGCTTATGTCCACCCGCGCCCCGGTGGCCGGCCTGCGCAAGGACGGAACTGAGTTTCCCATGGCGGCCTCAATCTCAAAATTGGACCTGGAGGGCGAAAAGACTTTTACGGTCCTCTGTAATGACATTACCGAGCATGTGCGGGCTGCCGAACAATTGCGCCAGGCGCGCGACGAACTGGAATCGCGCGTGCTGGAAAGAACAGCGGACCTGGAACACGCCAATCTCTCCCTGCAATGGGAAATCTCCGAACGCAAGGCCCGCGAGGAGGAGGTGCGGCAACTCTCAAGGAGAATCATGCGGGTGCAGGACGAGGAACGGCGGCACATCGCCCGCGAACTCCATGATGGGGCCGCGCAGAACCTGGTGGCGGTGATTCTCAATCTGCGCTGCCTCTCCCAGGACTCAGGCTATAATCGGGCGCAAACCGCCAGAATCGAGGAGTGCATAAAGCTGGTGGAACAGTGCACCACGGAGCTCCGTACCCTCTCTTACCTGTTGCATCCCCCATTACTGGAGGAAATGGGCCTGACCCGCACCTTGAACAACTTTATCAGCGGATTCAGCCAGCGCAGCGGCATCCACATCACGGTCAGGATCGAACCGGAGCTGGCCCGCCTTGAATTCGACGCCGAATTGACGCTCTTTCGCATCGTTCAGGAGGCCCTTGCCAACATACATCGCCACTCACAGAGCCGCACGGCGGCCATTCTTCTCGAGCAGCAGGGAGAAAACGTGGTCCTGGAAGTCGCCGACCATGGGCTCGGGATTCCGGCTGGTAAAGAGATTGCGGGAGTCGGCATTGCAGGGATGCGGGAACGCGTGCGCATGCTCAAAGGACAATTCCAGATCAAGACGGATAAGACAGGCACCGTCCTGCGTGCCGTGCTGCCCTGCCCCGCCGAAATGACGGATCATTCCTGGCAGGCGTTTAACTTTGAAATTTGAGGAGCTGCCCGCTCATCAAGCTTTTGCTTTGCTGCGCAGTCCTGCCCACTCTTCCAGCAGCATGATGGTCGCGGCATAGTCCAGATCATTAAATCCGGCGCGCGCTGCTGCGTCTTCATAGATCACCTTGTCAATCTCGGTGAGCCCCGGGAGCTTCACATCATTTTCCTTGGCTGCATCCAGCATCAGGTGGATGTCTTTATGCATGAGCTTGAGCGGGAAATTGGGTGAATAATCCTGCGCAAGGATGAACGGCTTTTTGTATTCGGCAACGCCGGAACGAATCATGGAAGATTCAATCAGCTCGAACATTTTTTCTGGCGCGACCCCGAGCTTCTTGGCCAGAGTCAGGCTTTCGCACAACCCTTCATACATGAAGACGATGTTCATGTTCTGGGCCAGCTTGGCGGAGAGGCCCTTGCCATTGTCGCCCATGTGGATCACTTTCTTCCCCATGGCGCGCAGCAGCGGTTCTACTTTTTCTATGTTGTGCGGATTGCCGCCGATCATGAAGGTCAGGCTTCCGCTCTCAGCCGCCACTTTCGAACCGGTCACCGGCGCATCCAGAAAATCGCAGCCGCGCTCCTGCAGATCTTCCATGAATTGCAGGCTGGCGGAAGGCGAGATGGTGCTGGAATCCACCACTACGGTTCCGCTTTCCAGGCCATGGATGGCGCCCTGTGCTCCGAAGAGGACCTCCTGCACCGCCTTGGTGTCGGAGACGCAGACCCAGACCGCCTCTTTACCCTTCACCGCCTCGGCCGGCGACGCCGCCGTCGTGGCCCCGGGAACATCCTTGGGGGTGCGGTTCCAGACCGTGACTTCGTGTCCGGCGTTGACAAGATTGGCGGCCATCGGCCGCCCCATGATTCCCAAACCTAAGAAGGCTACGCGCATAGCTTGGCATTACAATTCACCCGGCAATTTGCGTCAAGTCCGCCCTGTGGATGCCAGAGGCCGCGGGTCCCCAAAAAGCGACCGCGCCAGGGTCAGCAATTCCTGCGGCTCGTGGCTGGAAATTTCATGGTCAGCGCTCCGCAGATTTCCACCCGGCTGCGGCGCCAGCACAATTACTTTGATATGGGGGACAAGCTTCTTGAGTCTGTTGATGATCTGCTCACAAGTCCCCGGGCAGAGTGAAATGTGAAGCACCACGGCCTCCACCGCAGGAAACTTTTGCAGCGCCTCCAGGACCTCCTCCTGTGAGTAGGCCGTAAGTACGTTGAATTTCCCGGTTTCCAGAACCAGCTTCCGTGTGGAAATGCCCTCCGGAGGCTCAACCTCCGCCATCAGGAATGTAGGTCGTAACATATGCACGGGTTAGATGACCTTTTTGGCCGTTGCGCCCCGGGACATCCGCGGAATTGCCGCCGTGTCCCCTGCCGCCCCCGGGGAGCCGCCCGGGTTCCGCCCCTGCGTGCGTGACTCAGTCCCATGTGCCTGCTGAAAACCACGAGCGCCGCCAAAGTGCTACAATTTTTTGTTTGTCATCTTCTTTGCAAAGGACGCGCTTATGTCCCAGGCTACTGCCCAGATCCCGGTCTCTCCCCAGCCCCTCGTCGCATTAACGGAAGATGAAGTTCTGTTTCGCGATAACGTTCATCAATTCGCCGAAGACAGCATCCGTCCCAGGGTGCGCGAGATGGACGAAAAAGGGGTCTTCGACCCCTCGTTAATCGAGCAGTTCTTCCAGCTCGGGTTGATGGGCATTGAGGTGCCGGAGCAGTATGGCGGCGCGGGCGGCAAGTTCTTTGACGCCATCCTCGCTGTCGAAGAAGTCTCGCGTATCGACGCTTCCGCCGGCGTCATCGTGGATGTGCAAAACACGCTCGTCAACAATGCCCTGCTGCGCTGGACCACGGAAGAGCAGAAGAAGCGCTACCTGCCGCGCATGGCGAGCAATACCGTGGGCGCCTATGCTCTGAGCGAAGCCGGCTCCGGTTCTGATGCCTTTGCCATGCAGACCCGCGCTGAACTCAAGGGCAGTGATTACGTGCTCAATGGCCAGAAGCTGTGGATCACCAACGGCAAGGAAGCCGGCATTTTCGTTCTCTTCGCCACGATAGATCCCTCCGCCGGCTACAAGGGAATCACCGCCTTTATCGTGGAAAAGGACTTTCCCGGATTCACCGTCGGCAAAAAGGAAGACAAGCTGGGCATCCGCGCCTCCAGCACCTGTGAACTGGTCCTGGAAGACTGCCGCGTTCCCAAACAGAACGTGCTCGGCGAAGTGGGCAAGGGCTACAAGATCGCCATTGAGACGCTCAATGAAGGGCGCATCGGGATCGGGGCCCAGATGCTGGGAGTGGCCCGCGGCGCATGGGAGAGTGCCGTGAAGTATTCCCAGGAACGCAAACAATTCGGCAAGAGCATCTCGGAATTCCAGGGCATTCAGTTCCAGCTGGCGCAGATGGCCACCGAAATCGAAGCTGTGCGGATGATGGTGTATAACGCCGCGCGCATGAAAGACGCCGGCATGAACTTCGTCAAGGAAGCAGCCATGGTCAAGCTGTTCGCCTCCCAGGTCGCCGAGCGCGTGGCTTCTCTGGCCGTGGAAATCTATGGCGGATACGGCTTTACCAAGGACTATCCCGTGGAAAAGTACTTCCGCGATTCCAAAATCGGCAAGATTTATGAAGGCACTTCAAATATGCAATTGCAGACCATTGCCAAAATTGTCCTGGGAGGCAAATAAGCCGCCACCGGTCGCATTTGCAGTAACCCAAGCCAAATCAGTGCCTTAGCGTTCAAACCGCGAACGCGGTCCAAGGAAAAATTGTGTCCGGCGCGCAAGGTAGTTTAAACTACCATGCAATTCCGGCGCTTCACCCCCAGGAAACACAGGAGTTTTACCCGTGGGACAAGATCCACACGCGGAACTGCAGGACCTCACAATTGTGAACAGTTTTTACGTTGGCCTGCTGGAACAGAGCCTTGGCCACGCTGTTCCCGTGCCCGTCCATGTCAAAAATGGGGCTGGCACGCCGGAAGCTGCGGCTCAGACGGTCGCAGACCTGAAGAACTGGCTTGATCTGCTGGATTTGGCCATGACGCCGCCGCTGGTCCGTGATTCCCTGAAAACCACCACCGGCAACGACACAGCGCATGCCCTGCTGCGCTATTTTGTGGTGAAGGCTTCCCCCCGGTCGGGCGACCGAGACAAGACCGACTGTGTGATCACTTATCTCTTCCGCAATCCGCCCCAAACCGACGGCCCGCCGGTCTGGCAGCGCCCTGAAGTGGACAGCTCCTACTTTTTCATTTCCCAGGCTGCTCTGGGGTTCCAGAGCGAACTTTACCGGGCCTTCAAGGACCTGGAATACAGTCCTCTTCCCCAGGAGCACAGCCAGATTCTGCATGAGTTCGAGTATCTTTATCAGGAGCTTGAGGAATTCCGCCATTTTGACCAGATCATGGATTCCAACATCGTGCAGCGCGTGCGCGAGTTGAAACAGTCGCTGGGCAGATCGTTTTATCATCCTGACGCGCTGGCCCAGATCGCAGTCTGGAATGATGTTTTCGGCCGCAAGTTTGACGAATCTTTCCACGACGCCGCCAAGCAGATCAAGACCTTTGCAGAAAATGTCCAGAAGGAAGGCGGCAGCATCCTGTCCCGGGTTGAGGGCGATATCACGGTCAAGCAGCTCGCCGAAGTGGAAACCGGGGAGATTCTGGCGGAAGATTACCAGTCCGCCCAGGATGAGTTCCGAAAAGTATCAAAGTTCAAGAAGGCGGTTGACAGCAAGCGTCCCGCGAGGACGGCCAGCACTGCGCCCGCTTATATCGCCTCCGTCACTCCGCCGCCGCAGCCACGGCCGGTGATTCCAACCCATAACCCGGTTCCCATGCCTCTCACAACTGCCGAAACCGCTCCGCATCAGCCGATTAAAGCTGAGGTCCTGGCGGTCCCGCCCTCCCAGGCGGTGCAAAACGCCGTGCAGGAAGGCAAGGTCCACAGCGCCAAGGAGTCCATCAAAGAACACGTCCGCACCGCTCCCGCGCACCAGGTCCCCATCATTCAGGTCAAGATGGCAAAGCTCACGCTTTCCGCCGCTGAAGTGGAGGCCTTCAAGGCCGATTACCAGGGAGAAAAGAGCTTCCGCTCCGATTACGCCAACGTGATGATGAACCTGGTGGCCTATCTTTCGCGGATGATTGTGGAAGTGGATGAGTACAACCAGAAGGCCGCTTCAGCCTATCTCTGGAAACCCCATGCGGACGCGTTGGGCTACCTGCTCAGCACCCTGGAACGCCTGAGAATGGAAGCCGAGTCAGTCATGGCAGTGGCCCGCGCCCGCGGATTGCAGGACAAGGCCGCCGCGCTAAAGACTTCGCTCGATAAACTCCGTGACTACGCCAAGACGGTTTCGCAGACGCTTCAGGCCGCCGATCAGGGAAGCTCCGGCAAATAATCCTCTTCTGCGTTTTTCACCGGCAGCGGTATTTGAAAAACCTGCTATCCTTGCCCCTCAATCATTCCCACGGAGGCCCAGCTTTCATCTATGCGCAAAGCAGCGCTGTTGTTCGCCGCCAGCTCGCTCTTTTTATTTTCTGCATTCTCGCAACAGCCGGCTCCCCGTCCTGCAGAAACATCGGCGGCCCCCTTTGACGGCAACAGTTGGTGGGGATACGTGAAAGCGCTGGCAGCCGACAACATGGAGGGTCGCGAAACCGGCAGTGCGGGGTTGCGCCGCGCCGAGGACTACCTGGTGGAGCAGCTCAAGATGGACGGCCTGGAGCCCGCCGGCGCCAGCGGTTATTTCCAGTCCATAGAGTTTGAGTCGCGCCAGATTGTGGAAAGCGAATCCAGCCTGGCCCTGATCATCAAAGGCCAGACTGAGCCGCTGGTTCTAGGTGAAGACGCCATTTTCAGCACGCGCGTGGATCTGGCAGCCAGTGTACGCGCCCCTCTGGTCTTTGCCGGCTACGCTCTCTCGGTCCCGGAAAAAAATTATGACGATTTTGCCGGCCTGGATCTCAAAGGCAAAGTGGTGGTCAGCATCTCGGGAGCGCCCTCCGATATTCCAGGACCCCTGGCCTCGCATTACCAGTCTGCCGCGGAGCGATGGAAGGCCCTGCACAAGGCCGGAGCCATCGGCGCCATCACCATCCTCAATCCGGCATCCATGGACATTCCGTGGTCTCGCATCTCGGCAAACCGGAACCACCCCAGCATGGCCCTGGTGGGAGCCGAGTTTGATGAAACTCCAGGACAGAAACTGGCTGTTTTCTTTAATCCTGCGTACGGCGACAAGCTGTTTGACGGCTCCGGCCACAGCTTCCAGGAAATCCTTGAGCTGGCAGGACAAAGAAAACCTCTGCCCCGCTTTCCACTGCCCCTTTCCGTCAAAGCCAGCGTTTCTGTCAGGAAGAAAACAGTTGAGTCGGCCAACGTCATTGCCAAGCTTCCCGGCAGCGATCCCCGGCTGAAAAACGAGTATGTCGTGCTTTCCGCGCACGTTGATCATATTGGGATTGGAGAACCCATCAACGGCGACCGCATCTACAATGGCGCCATGGACAACGGCGCGGGCGCGGCCGTGCTGCTTGATGTGGCAGCTTCTCTGCGCAAATCGCCGCAAAAGCCGAAACGTTCCCTTCTGTTCCTGTTTCTGACGGGGGAGGAAAAAGGCCTTCTCGGTTCCCGCTATTTTACGGCCCGGCCCACCGTGACCCCTGGTTCCATGGTGGCGGACATCAACATTGACATGTTTCTGCCGATTGTCCCATTGAAGGTCCTCACCGTGTACGGCATGGCTGAATCGGATTTGGGGACCATGGCCCGCGAGGTGGCGCAATCCGCAGGCGTCAGTTCTCAGACCGATCCTGAGCCGCAGCGCAATGCCTTCATCCGCAGCGACCAGTACAACTTCATCCGCCATGGCATTCCGGCGCTGGCCATGGGCGTGGGGTTTGCGCCCGGATCAGAACAGCAGCAGACATTCAAGAACTGGCTCACGCAGCGCTATCACGCGCCGTCGGATGATCTGAACCAACCGGTGGACCTCTCAGCGGCCGCCAGGTATGAAGAGATCATTCGCGGTCTGGTCCTGCGGGTGGCGGCCGGCGAGCATCGTCCACAATGGAGCCCCGACAGCTTTTTCCGCCGCTACGCACAGATGGGAGCAGGCGGCTTCTAGTTGATTCCCAAATAGGCAAAGGCCTCGCGCCGTCGAGAGGCCTTTTTGACTGGTGGTAAAATTCTAAAAGTCCGTGTTGCGCTACTCCACTACGGGCAGCTCTTTCCGATTCCAATACTCGTCAGAGCCTGGCACAAGTCAACCCGCCCGTGGCCCATTTGCTGCACCTGCAGCGCCTTGGAGACCGCATTGGCCACATCGCCGGGCTTGTAGGCCGGGCGCCCTTGCAGGACCAGCGCGGCCTCGCCGGCCACCATGGGAGCACTGAATGACGTTCCCCATCCGGCAGCATAGCTGTTCCCGGGATAGGTTGAAATCACGCCCTCACCCGGAGCCGCGACGAACACGGCATTGGTCCCGAAATTAGTGAACGTGCTCTTCCCGTCCTGGTTGCTGGTGGAACCAACGCCGATTACCGTGTTGTAACCCGCGGGATAGACCATGATCTGCTGGCCGTCGTTCCCCGACGCCGCTACCAGCGTCACATTCTTATTGAGCACGTATTGAATTGCGTTCTGCACCGCCGCAGAGCTCTGCGAAATCTCAAAGCTCATGCTGATCACGTTGGCCCCATTGTCCACAGCGTAATAAATTGCGCGAACGATATCGAACAGGTGAGATGTGCCGTCGCCTGCAAACGCCTTCAGGGGCATGATCTTCGCGCCCGGAGCCACCAGATGCACCAGGCCCGCCGTCATGGTGCCATGGCCGAACATGGCCGGCGGCCCGTCGAGAATCGTAGTAGTGGACTGGCTCAGGATCGCTGCGGTGTATGAATTCATCTGGTAGACGTTGTCGCCGTCCAGGATCGTGGTTGTGGACTGTGACAGCGCGGCGGCCATGGCCGGAGTCAGGTCCACCAGTTCGGAAGCGCCGGCCTGGTCATGCACAAAGTCAAAACCAGGGAGCAGCACGCCCTGCAAGGCTGGATGGTTCAGATCCACGCCGGTATCAATGACCGCGACTGTGATCCCCCCGCCGGTAAGGCCCGTCCCGCTCTGCGCGTCCGCCAGCCGCACCAGTTGCGTTGCTGTCTGGCTCACGTAATAGTTCGCGACCGTTGAACCAAAATAGCTGACGGCGGCCCGTCCGGGCAGTTGGTCCAGAATCGTTGTTGTTGATTGCGTCAAACTGGCCTCGGTCGTCCCGGAGAGTTCGGCCGTGCCGATCTGTCGGTTCGGCTCAAAACTCTGGATGTCAGTATCCGTGGCAATGCTGGGATCAACTGAGGATGTTGTGACAAGGTAAACGCCCGTGGATGAAGAACCAGAAACCTGGGTGAGCCCGTGACGGCCACATACGTCCTGCACCT
>DATIWA010000168.1:0-2681 GCA_035465515.1 Candidatus Limnocylindrales bacterium
GTACGCATGGATTTCTTCGGATGGGGCATGATGGTGCTTAAAGGACTGGTGCCCATGGTGCTGATCATAGTGATCATCCTGGTGGTAATGCTTGACGGACTGAGATCTCCCGGCCCACACGGATGGCAGGACATTGGGGTGTTCTTGTACGCCGTTCTGTTCGCCGTCTTCGGCTTCGTCGCAATCTTTCGCTCGCGCATCACCCTGACCTTTTTCTGGGTCCCCAGCGCCAAAGGCAAGGCGGACAAGCCTGCGTATTTCCATCCCAGGGAGCTAAAGAAGCTTGAAACTGCACTGGGGGAGAGATTCCTGCCGTCGTCTTCAAACCACTAGCGTCCGGGGACGCCGGTAATGCTGTGGGCCGATTGTATGGCCTTACTTCAACCTTGTTTCGCTCGCGTCGTCCGTTCGCTCGAGACGATCACGCTCGGATGCAACAGGAAGCTGCCAGCCGCGCCGGATCGCCATCATGCGAAGGCCGAAACAAAGCACCGCGCCTGCTGCTGTAACGGATTCAGAAGGGACATGCAGCCTTGAGCCAACCACTACCACTGTAGCGCCGGCCAGGGCGGCGACCGCGTAAAGCTCCGAGCGTAGCACCGTAGGAATTTCCGAGACAAGAATGTCGCGCACCATGCCGCCTCCGATTCCTGTCAGCACACCGAGCATGACGGCTGCCAGCGGGTTAAGGTGATAGGCCAGCGCCTTGAGGGTGCCGGAAACGGCAAACAGCCCCAAACCGGCGGCGTCAAATACCTGCACCGGGCTGCGCAGACGGCGGATTGCCGGAGACCAGAAGAAAGTAACCAGGCCGGCAAGCAATGAGATCACGATATAGCGCCAATCAGCAATGGCCGCGGGCGGGACCGCCCCGATCAGCAAGTCACGTGTTATACCGCCGGAGTTGGCCGCCGCAAAGGAGAGTACCAGCACGCCGAACAGGTCCAGCCGGTGTTTGATCCCTGCAAACGCTCCACTGAGCGCGAAGACAAAAGTCCCGACCAGGTCCAGTATCACGGTGAGCGTGCCCATCAATGCTCCTCAAGTGCTTATCGGGCATTTTACGCCGCGACGGTCCGTCATCCTCGAAAGGCTGGAAACGCAAGGGCGGCTTCAACCACGCTGGGGATTTTTCAGCCGGCTGCCGTCCATGAATCCGAACATAGCTGGTCAAGACCGGCTTGCACGCGGGCCAGGGCAGCAGGATCCGGCTCCGCCGAGTTGAGAAAGATCGGCGTGCCATAGCGCACCGTTATGCGATCAAACTTGCCGACGCTGTACATCCGGTCCCAGCGCTTCAGGTCGGATTTGCCCTTGCTGGAACGGCAGGCCACGGGAATGACAGGCACGCCGGCGGCACGGGCCAGCTCCACACAGCCGGGCTTGACCTGAAAAGCAGGACCAGCCGGGCCATCCACGGCGAGAAAGACTGACTTGCCCCGCTGCAAAGGATCGAGCAGGGCGGAAAGGAATTGGCGGCTTCGCTCGCCCGGAGCGCCGCGAATCACGGTGAGTCCCAGCCATGTGCACCAGCGGGCGATCGGTTCCAGGTAGGGTGCCGAACTCATGAGCAACCACCGCTGGTGTTCACCGTGATGCACGCAGAGGAAGGGCAGATGCTGGTGCCAGTTCACGTAAACCGCCGGCCCCGGGTACCCGGCTCCCGGACCTTCGACGGAAACCCGCGAGGTGTGGAGGACAAACTTGGCTTGGATGAACATGACGGCAGCAACCGGCGGCGCGAGCATGCGCCACAGCCAGAGAAATCCCGGATCTCGCTTGATTTTGACGCCGATTTTGCCCATTCAATATTCAGCAAGAAACGCCGCGCCTCCAGCCAATGCCGCCGAACCGGCCCGCGAAAGCGCAGTCCAGGTGCTTGCAGGCAGACAGGATACTGCAAAAGCGCCTGGTCGGGCGGGCGAACCCACCGGCATTTTGCCGAATCAAAAAAACATCCGAACCAAATTTAGAAAGGAATTTTTCCTCATGAAAAGCATTCGTATTCATTCCTATGGTGATTCCGGCGAGATGAAAGTCGAGGACTCTGTCCGTCCGCGGCCTAATGATGAAGAAGTCCTGGTCAGGATCCGGGCGGCCGGCGTGAATCCCGTGGACTGGAAAATAAGGGCGGGGCAGATGAGGCAATTCATTCCGAAATCTTTCCCCTTCACGCTTGGGCAGGACCTGGCCGGAGAGATCACCGAGACAGGAAAAAATGTAACCCAGTTCAAGGCGGGAGATGAGGTTTTCGGCTTTGGCTCCGGTTCGTACGCGGAATACGCGGTGGCGCGGCAGAACGAGATAGCTCTCAAACCCAGGTCCGTTGATTTCACAACCGCGGCGGCGATTCCCACTGCATGCCTCACCGCTTACCAGGCGCTGGTGGATGTCGCCGAGGTCGCAAAAGGACAGTCGGTTCTCATTCACGGAGCGGCCGGAGGCGTGGGGTCGTTCGCGGTACAGATAGCCAGGTGGAAAGGCGCCAGGGTTGTGGCTACGGCCGCCGCCGAAGACGCTTCCTATTTGAAAGGCCTGGGAGTCGAGCAGGTGATTGATTATCAGTCAGAGCGGTTTGAAGACCGGGCAGGCAATCCGGATATCGTGATTGACCTGATCGGAGGCGACACGCTGAATCGCTCGTACAGCATCGTGAAGAAAGGTGGAATCATTGTTTCGAC
>DATIWA010000169.1:0-3723 GCA_035465515.1 Candidatus Limnocylindrales bacterium
GTTCATTCCTAACCAGCGCAAGTGCGCGCTCATAGCTTTTGGCGGCCTCCTGCCGGGAGCCGATGCGGCGCAGCAGATCTGCTCGAGTAGCATGAAGGAGATGATAATCATTGAGGGCGCCGCCCATCACAAGGCCCTCGACAATGGCCAGCCCCGCCTGAGGCCCTTCCGCCATGGCGACGGCAACTGCGCGGTTCAGCGCGACAATGGGCGAAGGCTCAAGACGTTCAAGCGCATCATAGAACCGGACGATTTGACTCCAGTTGGTGTCTTCCGGGCGCGCAGCCCTGCAATGCTCGGCTGCAATCGCCGCTTGAAGCGCGTAAGGACCGGGACGGCCTTTGATTGATTCCGTAACCAGCGCCAGCGCCTCGTCAATTTGCCGCCGGTTCCAAAGCCTGCGGTCCTGCTCCTCGAGCAGGACAATGTCTCCAGCCGCGTCGGTGCGCGATTCGCGGCGCGCGTCGTGCAGCAGCATCAAAGCCAGCAGCCCCGTGGCTTCCGCTGGCGGCGGCGACATCAGGCTGCGAACCAGCCTGCCCAGACGGATCGCTTCGGCCGAGAGATCGGTCCTGATCAACCGCTCGCCGCGGGTGGCCGCGAAGCCCTCATTGAACACCAGGTAGATCACAGTCAGCACGGACTCCAGCCGTTCGGCCATCTCGCTCGCGGCCGGCACAATATACGGAATGCGCGCATCTCGAATCTTGCGTTTCGCCCGGACCAGGCGTTGCGCCATGGTGGCATTGGAAACGATAAAGGCGCGGGCAATCTCATCCGTCTCCAGGCCGCAGAGGGTCCGCAAAGTCAGCGCAACCTGCGCTTCCGGCCCCAGAGCGGGGTGGCAGCAGGTAAAAACCAGTTGCAGGCGTTCGTCAGGGATTTCGCTGGAGGGATATTCAGCTTCAGCAGGCTGCTCGATCTGGCGCGCCAGCTCCGGCTGGACCTTCTCACTGAACAAAGTTTGCCGGCGAAGGCGGTCAATGGCCTTGTGGCGGGCGGTCTGCACGATCCACGCCCGCGGGAACTCCGGCACCCCGGACAAAGGCCACTGGTGCAAAGCCGCCGCAAACGCTTCCTGCGCATACTCCTCCGCCAGATCGAAATCACCCAGAAGCCTGATCAGGGTGGCCACGATGCGGCCCCAATCGGAACGGTACACTTCTTCTACGGCTGCAACGGCATCCACGGCATCATTGTAAAATTTTTCTTCGGCTGCGTGTCGATTGCGGCCGCGGACGTTCGATATCCCATGGAGGCGCACCAGTGAAATACATGTTGCTGATTTACGCAGACGAGCAGGCCTGGACCGAATCCGAACGCGAGCTGTGTTACGGGGAATCTGTTGAACTCACACACCAGCTCAAAGCCGGAGGCCAATACCTCGGAGCTTCGCCGCTCCAGCCGGTCGCCACGGCCACCAGCGTCCAGGTGCGCGAAGGCAAGCGCCAGATTAAGGATGGCCCTTTTGCCGAGACCCGTGAACAGCTTGGCGGCTTCTTCATGGTGGAGGCCAGGGACCTCGATGAAGCCATCTCAATCGCCTCCCGAATCCCCGGCGCGCGCAAGGGCACTGTCGAGATACGGCCGCTGGTGGAACTTCCGGGGCTGCCACAGATCTAGTTCGCCCTGCTTTCAGCCGGAACATCTCTCCGGGCTGGGCCTTGGCCCCGCCTCGCCTTCATCTTTTGCCAGCCCGGCCGGTCTCAGTACCCGGAAAAAACTTTTTTAACTGCTGTCGATTTCGCGTGACCTCGCTCGTCTTACTGATGAAGCGACCAAGAAAACAAAGGGGAATGAAGAAGATGACAACGCACTGGAACAAGCCGGGAATTGCGCGCGGCGCGGATTCACGTTGGACGGGACGCGGCGCCAACAACCTGTTATGGACGGTTCAAACGCTGCTGGCATTACTTTTTCTGTTTGGCGGCGGAATGAAGCTGATTCTGCCCATTGAGGCCATGACCAAAGAGGTCCACCTGCCCGGCTGGTTCCTGCGCTTCATCGGAGTTTCGGAAGTGCTGGGAGCGCTGGGTCTGGTCCTGCCATGGCTGCTGAACATCAAGCGGGCACTCACTCCTCTGGCTGCATCGGGACTCGTGTTGATTATGTGCGGCGCAACCATTATCACGCTCAAGAACGGAACTCTGGGAGGAGCGGTGACGCCGTTCGTCGTGGGCATCCTGCTGGGGTTGGTTGCTTATGGACGATGGAGCGCCCTGAAGCAGGTCCCGCAGGATTCCCATGCCGGCGATTTTTCAGCGGAAGGCTCCGCGATGGGATAAGGCAGTTGGCGCGTGCCGGCCGGCACGTCGCCGGCCCGTGATCGGCAAATCATAACTTCCTAAAGGAGAAAGCATCATGGAAAACAAGCCCACCTACGAGCAAGCCCAGCTTCATCTCGCGATATTTGAGCAACGCCGGGAGGCCCGGCTGCGCCAGGCGCGCGACTGGTTCTTCAAAAACTACTATCCGGAAACGATGGAAGAGGCGCTGCGCATCGCCGCGCCGACCAGTGAGAATGGCGCCCTGGTCATGATGGTCTTTAGCTATTGGGACCAGGCCTGCGCGTTCCTCAACCACGGGCTGCTGCATGAAGACCTGTTCTTTGAAACCACGGGTGAATTCTTCGCCGTGTGGGAGCGCGTCAGACCCATCATCCAGGAGGGGCGAAAACAGTTTGTCAACCCGCTCTTTTTGGCGCATGTGGAAAAGGCGGCGAACCGCTTTGAGACCTGGATGGAGAAACGCGCGCCGGGCCACATCGCGGCCATGCGCGAGTGGACAAAAAAGCTGCGTGCGCAAAGCAAGCAGGCGGCCTGAGACGGAAGACCAGCGGACACCTCAGACCGTAGTGCGACCGAAACACTGCTCTGGGGTGCGCCGCTGCTCCCATGTTCATGCGAGATGCGTTGACTGTGGGGCTCTCCGCCATCCGGGCTACGCTCCGCAATCGTCCGAGTTCCCACGCATTCCGACAATCGGTGTGCATGATTGGGGCGCAGTGAAACGCCTGACCACTCGGGAACCCTCCCAGCAGAGCAAACTAACGCTTATCTCATCAGCCAATAACCGGAACCCGGGTAAGGATCGAATCGGCAATTAGGAGCGCCATTCCGTTTGCCTGCTCGAAATGAATCAGCTACGTCCTGAATTTTTGGTTGGTGCCGGGAGGGGGGGTCGAACCCCCACGAGGGGTGAACCTCGGCGGATTTTGAGTCCGCTGCGTCTGCCAGTTCCGCCATCCCGGCCTGAAGACTGGTCTGTCTAACTATACCAAAATAACCGCGTGTTCCCTCCGGACTGATCAGCCGAGGCTGGGCTCAAAAAGCTCCCGACCGGCCACCGGCCACCGGCCAAGACAAGCGGATTGGCGGCGGGGCAGGCATATCACAGGATTGGGACGGAGCCCTTCCCTCTGACTGTTGGCGCATCGTGCGGAATCACTTGCGCAGCAGGAGAAAAATAACCAGGCCGGTCATCACGACATTCCATGCCAGCAGAGCGATCACCCAGAAGCGGGCGCTCGCCTCTTTTCTTGACAGTTCGTTCTGCACGGCGGTGAGTTGCTCTTCGGCGGCGGCGGCGCGCTGCTCGGCGACGGTGATGCGCTCGTCAAACGAGGAAAGAATCCGGCGCAGCTGTTCCACCGGGTCGCCGTCCTGGGGCTCAGCCCGGGTTGCGCTCATGCGCTCGCGGGCCATGTCCACGGCGCTTCTGGCC
>DATIWA010000170.1:0-13166 GCA_035465515.1 Candidatus Limnocylindrales bacterium
GATGGCGTTGCGGATTTCCTCGAACGCAATGACCGCGGCGAAAAGAAACGCGAAGCCGAGTTGCGCCTGATTCTCTCCAGCAACTTCAAGGGCTGGAACGTTGCCGAGAACATGATCGCCGAAAAGAACCTGGCCGGCGAACCCTGGGAGTTCGGGTACGCGCTGGCGGTGAGCCGCCCTCTTTCTCTGCTGGCGAGCCCGAATCCGTGCCGCTTCTGCCGGGAGAATTTCAGCCTGGGCGCGGAACTTTACGGCGGCCTGGGCGACCGCTACAGTTTCGGCCTGAAAGACACATCGCACTATCTTGCGCCGACCGTCGCATTCCGTCTTCCCAGCGGACCCAGCTTCAATTTGTCGCCGGGCTTTGGTTTGAACAGCAACAGCCACGGCGTGCTGCTGCGCTTCGGCGTCTCGTACGAAATCAACCAGTTCGCCTCAAGGCTCCGGAGGATGTAATGAAGGCCTGCAAGCATGGTATCGTCGTCATTTTCTTCCTGCTGTCCGGCGCGCTGCTGTCGGGCGTTGCTGCCGGCGACGGATTATGGATGACCAGGGTGCCGGAAAAGGACCGCGCAAAGAGGAATCCTTTCGCCTCAAACGCCAACGCTCCCGCGGCCGGAGCAAAGTTGTACAGTCAGAACTGCGCGTCGTGCCATGGCGAGGACGCAACCGGCAAAGACCATCATCCCAGCCTGCGCACGGAGCGCGTTCGCGGCGCAACGCCGGGCGAACTGCAATGGCTGCTCACCAACGGCAGCATGAAAAACGGCATGCCTTCGTGGTCCAAACTGCCGGAACCGCAGCGCTGGCAGATTGTGAGCTACATCAAGAGCCTGCAAGCCACGCCTGAAGCAGGAGCAAGCGCCCGCTCCAGTCGGGAGCGATGAGACTGGAGCGCAGGTTTTTTTCCTGCTCTCCAGTTCTTATTCAGATTAAATCCCGTTTTGCCTTTCCCGCTGGTAGGGCTGTTCCAGATATTTCCGGGCCTCATCAAGCGCGCCCTGGGTATTGTCGCCGGTCTGGATGGCCTGGCGATATTCGTTCACCGCCCGCGACCGCTGGCCCGTAATGTCGAATATCTTGCCCAGCATGATGTGGCTCCAGACCTCGGTCCAGCGCGGCTCCTGGTCGCCATAGAGTGATTCACGGTACTCGTTGGCCGCAGACTGGTAGTTGCGCTGAAGGTAGAAGACCTCTGCAATGCGGTAATGAGCAAGGGAGCTGTTGCGGTTGACGTCCAGAGCTTTGTTGAACTCGGTGAGCGCTTCCGTCAGGCTTCCCTGGGCTGTCAGCTCCTGCCCGCGGCGGATGGCCACGCGTACTTTGAGATCGGGAGAATTTTTGAGCACCCAGTTGTTAGGATCCAGCACCAGACGGCGCGGCTTGCCGAAGGTCTCAATGGAGAACGGCGACTCTGTCCCAACCACGTCAATGCGCTTCATCTCCGTCTGGCCGTCGGTATCGACTTTCAGCTCGACGGGCATGTGAAACAGGTCCAGGTCCTGCGAAACCTCGCCTACCACGCGGAAGCCCTTCTTGATCCGGTACACCGTGTATTTCATTTTGAACGCCGGCGCGCCGGTGCCGTCAACCCATTGCGTGAAGAAGGGCGTCAACTTTTCTTCCGTGTTCTTCTCGGCGACGGCCTGAAGGTCCGCCATGGTGACCGGCTTGAACGCGTACTGCGTCATGAACTGCTTCATCGTATTGTCGAAGGCCTGGTCGCCGATCACCCAGCGCAGCATGTGGAAGATCATGCCCCCTTTGTCGGTAACCAGCGCCTGGAACTGCGGAGAGAAGGTGTCCAGCCTGCCTACGCTGGCCAGGGGCGTAGTGTCATAGGCCAGCGCGCCCACGGCCATGTCGCGCGTGGCATCTTCAAAGGCTGTGGCGCCGGCAGCGCTTTGCACGTAGCGCATCTCGGATGCGCGAGCGCCTCCGTCCATGATCCACCAGTCTTCCTTGGCGGCGGGACTTACCATTCCGCCCCACCACTGATGCGCCACAGAGTCAGCCAGGAGGCGGTAATTCGTCTTGTCGCTGATGTCCCGCGCGGCGATTGCGCTGATTTCCGGGGCCCACCAGGTCGGCACCGTGTCATCCGGAAGCTCCACCAGCTTCAGCACCGGCGAAGGCGCAGGCCCGTAGATGCTGGTGAAGAACTCCATTTCCTTGATCGCTGTATCGCCGTAGATGGGCGCGAACTGCTTCTTCTTGTCGGTGAAGTAGACCTTCATGTTGCCGCCGCCGTAGGTGTTCTCCACGAACGGACCGGCAACGAGGGTTCCGGGAAAGCTCGGTTTCTGCCAGCTAAAGGAAGCCACCACCTTGCCGGCCGGGGCCGGTTTTTCCGGTTTGGTGCTGCCGCTGCCAATGATGACGGTCCCCGCAGGGGCCGTGATGTTGATCGTGGCGGTAAAGCGGTCAATCCCGTAATTGCTCACCGGGAACCAGCGCCCGGGATAGAGCAGATAGGTTACGTCTTCGCCGATATAAGCCAGCTTCAGCCCCTCTACCGGGCTGTCGTCGGCGTTGGCAAGCGCGCCCTCGTACTCGAAGGTCAGGGAAGTTGTGGTGCCCTTGGGGATCGCCGTGGGAAAGGTGATGCGCACGGCGTTGTCCTGGGTCACGCGCTCGGCGCTCAGCGGCTTGCCATTCTCGTCCAGAACTTTTGTCGGATGCAGCGCGTTGTGCAGCTCAAAGCTGGCAAAGTTGATGTCCTCCAGCGCGGTGAACTTGACCCGGGCGCGCGCGGTCAGGTGATGGGTTTTGGGGACGATCTCCGCGTCAATCTGATAGTCCTGGACCTGGATCCGGGGCTTCTGTGCCAGGGCGGGAAGGGCCGCCAGAAACACGAACCCAAACGCGAGGCAAGCACGTCGCAGGGGCTGTCGTGCAATATGCATGTAATTCTCCAGAGCTGCTGGCGATACCGGCTTAGATGTCTATTTTTTCAAAAAAGCTGCTTTCGCACCACTTAGGGCGGCAGCAATCCGCGTCTGCGGGGCCGAGCTTCCCGGTTATGCGCTGCCAGTCCTGCCAAGAATCTCCCTCGCCGCCCTCACCGCCGGCAATTCGCCACCCGGGCTGTCGCGCAGACGCTCCTGCACCACCTTCAGGTCACTCTGCATCTGCTGCCGGGCGGGCCCGTCCGGCAGGATGGACTTCAGCTCCCGCACCACCGATTCGGCGGTAAAGCCGCTTTGGATCAACTCGGGCACGATTTTCTTTCCGGCGATCAGATTGGGCATGCCGAATGTATCCAGGCTGACCAGCCTGCGGCCCAGCAGCCAGGTAAGGGCTGCCAGACGGTAGACCACCACAAAGGGAGTCCCGGTCAGGGCGGATTCCACCGTGGCCGTGCCGCTGGCCACCACCGCCACCCGAGACAACGCCACCGCGGCCTGGGCATTCTCCGTAAGTTTGATCGTCCTAAAGGCCGGACCAAGCTGGTAGCGCACCCACTCTTTATCCAGCGTGGACGCCACCGGCAGCAGGTACTCAAACCCTGCGTCCTGGCTGCGGAGCATCTCCACCGCTTCCAGCATCACCGGCAGGTTCAGCCGGACTTCCTTTTTGCGGCTGCCCGGCAACAGCGCGATCCATTGTTTGCCGGGATCAAGCCGGTATTGAGCGGCAAATTCCGCACGCGAAATCTGCGGCATCGGCGCGTATGCCAGCGGATGCCCAACATAGGCAACCTGCACTCCATGCTGCCTGTAGAACTCCTGCTCAAAAGGGAAAATCACGATCATCTTGCGGACGTACTTTTCGATCTGCTCCACCCTTCCGGTTCGCCATGCCCAGATTTGCGGACTGACAAAGTAGAAAACCGGAATGCCGAGCGCATGCAGCTCGCGCGCAAGGCGAAGATTGAAATCCGGGAAGTCAATGAGAACCGCCGCATCCGGTTTGCGCCGCTCCGCCTCTGAAACCAGATGCTTGAATTTGCGGCGGATGGCCGGCAGATGCGTCAGAACCTCCACCAGACCGACCACGGCTACCTCGTTGGCATGGACCTCCACGTCCATGCCGGCGCCGCGCATCTTCTCTCCGCCCATGCCGAAGAACCTGGAGCCGGGCGCAAGCCGGCCCAGCGCTTCCATCAGTTGCGCGCCATAGTTGTCGCCTGAAGCTTCGCCGGCGGAAAGAAGGAAATTCATCGTGGAATGATTATCACATTCAGCGGCATGCGTTCGCTTCTCCGGAAATTCCGACCTTGAGCTTGCCCGGAGTCACAGAAAAGCTAGTCGTCGGCGCCCACCTGCGTTTCGCCCACGCCCACTTCCTGGTCTTTGTACTGGAGCTGGTAGAGCTTCCAATAGATACCGCGCTGGGCCAGCAGTTCCTGGTGGCTGCCGATTTCGCGCACCTTGCCCTTGTGCATGACGATAATTTTGTCCGCCCTCTGAATGGTTGAAAGCCGGTGCGCGATGATCACGGATGTGCGGCCTTCGACCATGCGGGTCAGGGCGTCACGTACGCGCAATTCGGTCTCCGTGTCCACGCTCGATGTGGCTTCATCCAGCACCAGGATCTTCGGGTCGTGCGCCAGCGCCCGGGCGAACGAGATAAGCTGCTTCTGGCCGGTGCTCAGCGTGCTTCCGCGCTCCAGCACCGGCTCTTTGAATTCCTGCGGGAGCGTGCGGATAAACTCGGCCACGTTCACGTTTTCGGCGGCTGCCTCAATTTGTTCGTCGGTGATCCAGTCTGAGCCCAGCCGGATGTTGTTCTCAATGGTCCCGCTGAACAGGAACGGGTCCTGCAATACCACGCCGAAGCGGCGTCGCAGGTCTTTGAGGTCCATTTCCCGTATATCGACCCCGTCAATGCGTATCGCGCCCTTCTGAATGTCATAGAACCGCATCAGCAGCGAGATGATGGTGGTCTTCCCCGCGCCGGTATGACCCACGATGGCGACGCTCTCGCCTGGTTCAATGCTGAAGGACACGTCGCGCAAGATCCAGTCGTAACCTGACCCATCCGGCGATGAGTGTCCGTTGCCGGCCGCCACAGCCTGGGCCTCTTCCGGTTCCGCGGCATCCAGCTTGCGGTAAGCAAACCAGACGTGATCAAACTCGATGAGGCCTTTTCCTTCCGTCTTTCGCGGCCCCGCCGGGGAGATGATCTCCACCGGCGTATCCAGCAATTTAAAGACCCGTTCGCTGGACGCCATGGCCGATTGCAGAATGTTGTACTTTTCGCTCAGGTCCTGGATCGGCCGGAAGAAGCGCTGCGCGTAGGTGACGAAGGCCGTTACAATTCCCACCGTGATCACCTGCTTTTGCGCGTCCAGCCCGGCTTCCTGCAGAGCCCAGAGCCCGCCAAACCACACAACCGAGGCAATGGCGATGGTGGAGAGAATTTCCACCACCGGATAGTAGATGGCGTAGGCCAGGATAGCGTCTTTGAAGGCCTCCATGTGCTGGGCGTTGATGCGGTCAAACCGCTGGTAGGCGCGTTTCTCCCGGTTGAAGAGCTGGAGCACCACCATGCCGGTCACATGCTCCTGCAGGTAAGAGTTGATCCGGGCAATGGCCACGCGGATGCGCCGGTAGGACTCCCGCACTGACTTGCGGAAGATCATGGTGACCCAGAAGATCAGCGGCAGCACGGCAAAGGTGATCAGCGCCAGCCGCCACTGCATGCCCAGCATCACAACGATGATGCCGCCAAGGATGAATACGTCCTCAAAGATTGAAACCACGCCCGCGGTGAACATTTCGTTCAGCGCGTCCACGTCGCTGGTTACGCGCGTCACCAGGCGCCCCACAGGGTTCTTATCAAAAAAGCCTACATGCATTTCCTGGAGGTGGCGGAAGATCTGGCTGCGGAGGTCATACATTACCTTCTGCCCGGTCCACTGCATCAGGTAGGTTTGCACGAACTCCAGGACAAAGTTGAAGAGCAGGGAAGCCAGGTACAGGAGGGCCACCTGGCCTACGCCGGTCATGGCATTGGGGCTCAACCAGTGGTCAAGGAGTTCATGGCGAGCGCCGTGGGCAAGGACCAGGTACTTGTCAATCACCGTAGCCGCCAGGTAAGGGCCAATCACGTCCGGCCCCAGCACCACCTTGAGCAGAATGGCCGCCAGCGCGACCGCGGTCTGCCACCAGTACGGGCGCAGGTAGGTCAGCAGCCGCCTCATCAGCCGGCTGTCATACGCTTTTCCTAAGACTTCTTCTTCCTGCGACATGGGTAAGGTTCTATTCTATCGTGAGGCGCTCCTTCATAACTGATCCAGATCCAGTCGTCGCAGCACCAGCGTCGAATTCTCTGCCCGGGAGCCTTTTTCAAAACGCGATCGAATTCAGAAATACTCCTTGCGGCTGCTGATAAGGCCCAAAACTCATGAGCATGGCCGGCCATGCAACCTTGAGTCCCGCCTCCAGCAGCCAGCGAAAGAGGACGCCATTGCGAGTGGGAACAAAGAAGCCCGGCCCGGGCGTCGTTTTGCCGGAAGCAATCAGAGCTTTTAGATCGTCATTGGTTTCAGCAACAGCATGGCCGCGAAAGCCGATGCCGCTCGAGTAGCCGGTGATGCGTCCAGAGCGCTCTACAACCATGGCCATGCCCTGCTCAATTCCGGAGCGTAGTTCCAACTCGCGGGCAAATCCATGGGTAGTGACGCATAGACGATTGCACAACTGAAGGTCCAGGAGAGTTGCCGGGCGGGCTTGGCCCGGCATCGCGGGTTCCGGCTTGGGAAGCGGCCCCTGCATGAGCACGAGCGGCTCCTGAACATCGAATCCCAGCTTGGCATAGAGTACCAGCGAACGCACGTGGCTGGGTGATTGCACCAGACGCACTTGCCTGTAGCCGCGCCGGGCGGCTTCCTGCATCGCCGCTTCCATCAGGGCCCTGCCCACTCGTCCTTGTGCTTCCGGCAACACCGTCAGCGGTCCAATAGCCGCAACCGGTGTGGGTGGAAACATGTTAAGAAAAATACTGCCGACGACGCGGCCGTTCAGTTCCGCAAGCGCAGAGAATACGTTAGGGTCGTTCAGCTTGTTTTTGACCAGGCCAACCGAGAATTCCACTGAGGGCTGTTCACTGGGGAAGTTATGCAGCGCGGCGACGGTGGTATGCGCCTGAAATGCTACCTGGCCACAACTCTCAGCGTCTTCCATCCGAATGGGACGAACCGTTGGGTTTATCATCGGCCTCCATCATGCGAGACTTCAGGGCCTGGGCAACCGAATCAAAGATCATCATTCTAACCTACGCAGCACCAGCGCGGAATTCTTCGATCCGAACGCAATGCAGTTGCAGATGGCGTGCTCGATGGCAACCCTCCTGCCGGCGTCGGGAACATAATCCAGGTCGCATTCCGGATCGGGCTTCTCCAGGTTAATGGTCGGCGGAAGCCGGCCCTCGCGCATCGCGATCAATGTTGCTGCGACGCCCGCTGCTCCGCAGGCGCCTTGCGGGTGCCCAATCTGCGATTTCAGAGCCGACATCGGCACTTTATACGCGTGTTCGCCCAGCGCCAGCTTCAGCGCCCGTGTCTCGATGCGGTCGTTCAACTCCGTTGAGGTCCCGTGCAGGTTTACGTAGTGGACGTCCCGCGGGCCGATGCCGGCCTCTTTCATGGCCAGCCCGATGGCCCGCGCCGGCTCTTCGCCGCACTCCTGCAAGCGCACGCGGTGGAAGGCTTCGCAGGTTGAACCATACCCGGCGATTTCAGCGTAAATCTTCGCTCCGCGCGCCTGCGCATGCTCGTAGTCTTCCAGCACAAAGATCCAGGCGCCTTCGGCGACCACAAAGCCGTCGCGATCGGCGTTGAATGGCCGTGATGCTCGTTCCGGCTCCTGGTTCCACTTTTCCGTCATGATCTTCATGAGCGTAAAGCCCTTGATGATGCCCCAGGCCAGGGGCGAATCCACTCCGCCCACCAGCATCATCGGCTGGACACCAAGCTGAATTTGGCGCGTCGCATATGCAATGGCATCCGTGGAAGAAGTGCAGCCGGTGGTGATCACGTGGCTCAGCCCGCGCAGACCGAACCGCATGCTGACCTCGCTGGACATGGTGCCCATGGTCCCGCTGGGAATGGTAAAGATGCTTACCTGCTTGATCTTGCCCTGGTAATAAAGGTGGTACTGCTGGTCGGTGAAGTCGTTGGCCCCGCCGCCCGAGCCCAGCACCACGCCCATCCCGCGCTGCTCGTCGAGCGTGAATTTCCCCGGGTCCACGCCGGAATCCTTGAGCGCCTCGGCAGCCGCCGCGATGGCCAGCGGCACCGAACGCGACACGTGTTTGCGTTCCCGGGCCTCCACCCAGTCCAGTTCATTGAAGTCCTGGACCTCGCCCGCGATTTGTACCGGCAGGTCAGAAGCGTCAAACCGCGTGATTTTCCTGACCCCGCTTTTTCCCGCCAGAATGGCCTGGCAGAACGCGGAATTGCCCGTCCCATTGGGGCTGACAACGCCCATTCCGGTGATTACCGCCCTTTTGAGCATAGACTCTGATTTTATAATCGAATCGGTCACTTTTCCGGGACCGCCGTGTTGACACTGGAATGGTGAAAATTTGCGGCGCCATGCAACCCGGAACAGATGTCTGGCGGTGTGAAGAGTTTCAACTCTGAAGGGCTCGTTCGTTGCCTCCCAGGATGGCGCAAAAAGCGAAGCTATTAGCGCGATACCCTGCTAAAATGCACAGTCCCCAAAAAGGAGATGCTCCCATGGATACACAATCACTGATCGCGGAGTTGGAAGCCGAAAGAGACCGTTTAGACAAGGCCATTGCAGCCTTACAGGGCAGCCGCAGGGCCGGCACGTCCAGGATTGGCGGAAACGGAAGGAAAGGCGGGCGCCGGCTTTCGCCAGAGGTGCGCAGACGAATCAGCGAAGGAATGAGAAAGCGCTGGGCGGCGAGGAAGAAGGCGGCAGCATGACCCTGCTTGTTGCCGAATAACAGAAACTCCCGCAGTGACCGGCAAGCCACGCAGTTGATCTGAACCAGTCCGTCATCATAGGCCCGCACCCTGTTAAAATCCGTTGTACAGGAGAGGGAGAGCCCTTTGGACACTGAAACGATCATCGCAGCATTGGAAGCCGAAAGGGACCGTTTAGACCATGCCATCGCAGCTCTGCGTGGCGGCGGGGCCCGGGCGGTACGCTACGCGAAAGTAGCCGGAAACGGCAGAAGAGGCAAACGTCGGTTTTCTCCAGCGACAAGGCGCAAGCTTGCGGAATTGGCCAGGAAGCGCTGGGCCAAGCGAAAGGCCGCGGGCAAAAACTCATTGTGACTACCGTCTGCATTTGAGCGCCGGACAAAAGCTTTGACTCTGCTCCGGCCGCCCATGGAATTCATCAGCGAGGATGGCGGGATGGCCGGCGGCGCCGGCCAGGGTCTCATGGACCGGGTGAGGATGGTCCCGTGTTCCTTCGCGGCGACCCTGAGTCCCGATGCTTCTCATCGGCGTGCGGCAGCGGGTGCTCCCGTCAGTTGCTTGTTATCCTGTCAGATAATTGATGGTCCCCCTCATGCCGCTGGGTATTTACATTTCGGTCCCCTTCTGCCGTTCCAAATGCACCTACTGTAACTTCGCTTCCGGCGTGTTCTCCGCGGCACAGATGGGGCGGTACGTTGACCGTCTGATTGCAGACATGTCTGGCATGAAGGCGGTGGCCGCCGGGCACGGAGCCGACATGCCTCTGCCTCTGGACACCATTTATCTGGGTGGTGGCACGCCCAGCCTGCTGCCCGCGGAGGAGTTGAAACGCCTGCTGTTCCATTTGCGACAGGAATTTACAACAGTGCCACGTGCTGAGATCACCGTGGAATGCGCCCCGGGGACGCTTACTGACCCGATCATTCAGGCCCTGGTCACGCGCGGCGTGAACCGTATAAGCCTGGGCGTGCAGTCGTTCATGGACAAGGAAGCTGCCTCCGTCGCCCGCCTGCATACCAGAGAGAAGACGCTCAGCGACATCGAACGCCTGCGCAAAGCCGGCATCAGCAACATCAACGTAGATATGATCGCCGGGCTGCCCCACCAGACGCGCGAAAGCTGGAGTTATTCGCTGGACGAGGCCATCGCCACCGGCGTTCCCCACGTGAGCGTCTACATGCTGGAAGTGGACGAAGACTCACGCCTGGGCCGGGAGTTGATCGCCGGTGGGACCCGCTATCACGCTCACGACGTTCCTAATGAGGACCTGACCGCCGAATTCTATGAAATGGCCTGCGAGCGTCTGAACGCCGCAGGCGTACGGCAGTATGAAATCTCCAATTTCGCCCGCGAAGGTTTTGAATCACGCCACAACCTGAAATACTGGACCCGTCAGCCGTATCTTGGCTTCGGCGTGGACGCGCACTCCATGCTGCCCGCCTCAGAAGCGCTGCTCGCCAGGGGAATTACGGGCCTTCGCTTTGCCACTACCGACGACTACGATCAATTTCTCGCCGCGCCCGGTGTTCAGGCAAGCCATGTAACACAAGGGCAGGCCGTGGAAGAGAGCTTTTTCCTCGGGCTGCGCCTCAATCGCGGCATTTCTCTCAGCGATGTTCGCGCCCGGTTCGGCCCGCCGCACATTGACGCCTGCATGCCGGTCATCGATGAGCTTGTGGCTTCAGGCCTGCTTCAGCGCGGCGGCGATAATCTCCAGTTGACGCAGCGCGGCCGTTTGCTATCGAATGAAGTCTTTGCAGCATTCATTGCAGATCAGAAATCCCAGAATCCGCCCGACAGGACCGAAGATGGAATCCAAGCTCGCCCCTGATACCGCAGCAACTTCGCAACGCAAATCCAGCACCATGCTCGACTTCCGCAGTGACACGGTCACGCGCCCCACGCCGGAAATGCGACGTGCCATGGCCGAAGCCGAAGTGGGCGACGACGTCTACGGCGAGGACCCAACCATCAACCGGCTGGAAGAGCGCGCTGCCCAGGTCTTTGGCCGCGAGGCAGCCATCTTCGTGCCGACGGGGAGCATGGGCAACGCCATCGCCATCAAGATCCATACGCACCACGGGCAGGAAGTCATCTGCGAAGAGCGCGGACACGTCTTCAACTATGAAATGGCCATGCTGGCTGCTTTCTCCGGCTGCCTGGTCCGGCCCATCTACTCTGCAGACGGAATCCTGAGCTGGACGGAGATCAAGAAGCGCATAGCGCCGGGAATCTATTACAAGGCCCAGACCGGCCTTATCTCCCTTGAGAACACGCACAATATGGCGGGGGGAACGGTTTACCCGCAGGCGGCGGCCGATGAAATCTGTGACCGCGCCCATGAGATCGGCCTGCCCGTGCATCTTGACGGCGCGCGCATTTTCAATGCAGCCGTTGCGCTGGGCAAGCCGGTGGTCGAACTCACCAAAAAATTTGATTCCGTGATGTTCTGTCTCTCCAAAGGTCTGGGCGCTCCGGTGGGATCAATGCTGGTCGGCAGCCGGGCCTTCATTGACAAGGCCCGATCTTATCGTAAGGCTCTCGGGGGCGGCATGCGCCAGGCGGGCATCCTGGCCGCTGCCGGACTCATTGCCCTGGAAAAGATGCCGCTGCGCCTCAAGGAAGACCACGACAACGCGCAGTTCCTGGCCCAGGGACTGGCGCAGATTCCCGGCATCACAATTGATCCGGCGAAGGTCGTAACCAATATCCTTGTCTTTGATATCACAGGGACGGGCATGAACACTGCGGATTTCAGCCAGAAGCTTGCGGCGCGCAACGTGCTGGCCGCCGGCATTAACCCTGAGCAGATGCGTTTTGTCACGCACATGGACGTCAGCCGCTCCGAGTGTGAACAGGCGCTCGCGGCCATACGGTCAATCTGCGCGAAATAATACAGAATAAAGCGCCGGAAGGCCTGCTCCAAAGGTGACCCGATGGCGGCTCTTCAACGTTGCTCTTGCCAGGGGAATGGGTTAGCTTACCCCCATGGCCAATCCAGAAGATGATTTAGAAGCGCTGCGGGCGCAGCTCTCCGCCCTGACTGCGCGCGTTTATCGCCTGGAACAGAAAACCGGCATCGAGCCGAAGGTCTATCAGGGAGTGTCCCCGGCGCCGCCTGCTGCTCCAGTTCCGCCGCAGGCAAAGGCTCCGATTGTGGCGCAAACATCAGCGCCACCGCCCAAACCCGCCGGTCCGCCATTCATTCCTCCTTTGCTCAGCGCGGGTAAGCGCACCGGGGCGGCCGACCTGGAAGGCACCATCGGCAAACTCTGGCTCAACCGTATTGGCATTGTGGCCATCCTGATCGGCGTTGCCTACTTTTTGAAGTACGCCTTTGACAGTGGCTGGATCGGGCCTTCCGGGCGGGTGGCCATCGGGCTTCTGGCCGGGATTGCGGTCATTGTCTGGAGTGAGGTTTTTCGCAAGCGCGGCTACGTGCCTTTCTCCTGGTCCATGAAAGCCGTCGGGATAGGGACGCTTTACCTGTCGCTGTGGGGAGCTTTTCAGATTTACCGCCTGATTCCTGTTGAGGCCGCTTTCGGCGCCATGCTCCTGGTGACCGTCTCCACCATAACCCTTGCCTTGACGCAGGATGCAGAGGTCCTGGCGGCCTTTGCTCTGATTGGCGGATTCAGCACGCCGCTGCTGCTTTCGACAGGGCGGAACGCAGAAGTCTTTCTGTTCTCCTACACCGGGCTCCTCGACGTCGCCATGCTGGTGATGGTGGTCTTTAAACCATGGCGGCGCCTGCTCTGGGGGGCGTTCATCGGCACCGCGCTCCTGTATGCCGGATGGTTTAGTGAGTTTTATCGCGATCCGCAGCGCACTGTTACAGTCGCATTTACCTTGTTCTTCGCCGTCATTTTTGCTTCCGTTCCTCTGGTCACGCCCCTTACGCCTTCACGCTGGCACCGCGGGGTCTCGGTAACGCTCACCTTTCTTCCGCTGGTCAACGCCGCCTTTACTTTTCTGGCGCTCCTGGCCATATACATCAACCATAGAATCACGCTTACCTGGTACGCCCTGGGGATGGCGGCGGTGTATCTGGTGCTAAGCAGCCAGTTCAAGCGCCGCGTGGGCAGCGATCCCGGCGTGGTCAAGCTGATCAACCTGCTGCACATCGCCATTGCCATCGCATTTATCACCATCGCGATTCCGCTGAAGTTGAACGAGCACTGGATTACCCTTGGCTGGCTGATTGAGTCCGCGGTGTTGCTCTACATCGCCGTAAGAACGCAGACAGATTTCCTGCGCTATTTTGCCG
>DATIWA010000171.1:0-8631 GCA_035465515.1 Candidatus Limnocylindrales bacterium
AGGATGTCCTCCCTGTCACCGGCCTGCCTCTGGCCACGAGCCCGGTTTCGCGAGACCAGCTCAAGGCCATAAATCCGCGCAACTTCTCGTTTGAACCACGCCCGGAGCAGCCGCCGCAGAACTGATCGCCAATACGCAAGAGGCCGGTCCCGAGTGGGCCGGCCTTTGGTTTATTGATCTGTGTCATCCGCGTTCATCAGCGGCAAGGTTGGATCCGATTTCAGCAGCGCGCAAGGGTCCGCTGGCGATCGAGGGATCGCGGGGGGAGTCAGCAGGACAAGTCATAAGTGCTCCGGCTGGCGTAAAATCGTTGTTTTGGGTCCTCACGCCGATCACTCCAAGGAGGCGCAATGCTGCGCAGCGAAATTCCCCAGAAGTTCCCGGACCTGTTCGGGGCCAAAAAGGTAAACGGCCGCGACGTCAATGTGGAAGAAGCGATTACAACCCTGACCCGGGAGCTGCGTCCGGAGATCGCCGCCGCGCTGAGCGCGCGCCGGGAGCTGCTGCAATCTCCCGCGCCGGTGCGCCAGAAGTACGCCTGGCCCAAATGGGAAGAGAAGTTTGAAGATCCCATCAGCGGGAAGTTCTGGACGTATCGCCAGATCGTGCAGGGGCTGATTGACAACTTCCTGGGGCGGGAGAGCGAGTGGCGCTGGCGTCTCAACGATGAAGTGGCGGTCCCGCGGGGCGCGCATCCGCTGAAGAATCCCGGCCTGGAACTCACCGGGCCGTGGTATCCGCTGGACATGGCGTTCAACGCGCTGAACAGCCCGGCGCCCATGAACATGCCGGATTTTGAAGACGCCTCACCGCCGCACTTCCGGCCCGACGGCACGCCGGCCAACCAGCCGATTGGCGTGTTTGCAGCGCTGAAGAACGCCAAGGAAGTGTTTGCCGGCGAGTGGAACGGCCGCCCGTATGAGGTGACGAAAAAGGGCAAGACGCGCCAGTACTCCATTACCAAGCCGCAGGGGCAGTGGCCCACGCGCTTTGGCCGCCCGCCCGGAATCCACATTACCTATGACCACATCACGGTGGATGGCCGGCCGGCGCCGGCTACGGTGGTGGTGGCCGTGCTGTGGGCCTTCAACAACTTTGACTCTCTGGAGCGCTCCGGCAGCGGCGTGTACTACTACATTCCCAAACTGCAGACCCCGCAGGAAGCGTTGATTGTTGAAAAGCTGCTTTCACGCATTGAAGGTATGATGGGCGTGCCCGCGGGGACGCTGAAGATCAAGATGCTGTATGAAGAAGGCAACGCGGGGCGCACGCTGCCCGCCATTGCCTGGGTGCTGCGGCGGCGGCTGCTGGGCACCAACGTGGGCCGCTGGGACTATCTGGGCAGCCTGATTGAGATGTGGAAGGACGACCCGAAGGGCGTCTATCCTGACCCGCAGTCCATTGGCATGGCTTCACCCAACATGATCGCCTACCAGCGCTACAACGCGCTGCTGATGGTGATGGCCGGGATGAAGAACGGCGAACTGGAGAACGCGGCGCCGATCGGCGGCATGGCGGCGGTGATGATTTACCAGTCGAGTGACGCCTATGGCCGCTCGCGCTACAACCCGCTGGCGCTGCGCGCCATGGTGGTGGACAAACTGCGTGAACGCCTGCTCGGGCTGATCTTTGTCCCTGACCAGGCTTTGCCTGCGGGCCGGCAGCCGACGCTGGAGGACATCCTGGCGAAACGGGTGAAAGGCCATCTCTATGACGCTTACCGGCAGAGCTGGGTGGCCAGCCCGGAGCCGGCTTACGTGGCCGCCGGGAACGCGCCGCTGCAATCGCCCGTGGAGAAACTCCAGTCCATTCTGGACGCGCCGAAGGAGACGGTAAAGGTCAAAGAACAGGCGGTGCCGACCGTGGGCAGCGGGCTCAGCGACGCCGAGCGCAATCTGCTGCAATCACGCGGCCTGTTGAATGCCGAAGGCAGGATCACTCCTCAGGTCATCACCAGGGAATCGCTGGATGCGCCGGAGAAGTTCCTCTCGCAGGAGCGCTGGGACGCGATCTACGGCGTGCCCAAGGGGGAGATCACAATCGAGCGTATTCAGCACGCGTTCTACATGGCGGCCAACTACGGCTTTCAGATCCTGAATGGAAACTTTGCCGCGGCCATTGACGATTACGAACTCAAGCTGCGCTTCATGAATGATCTGGCCACCTACCGGATTGACGTTTCCTGGCTGTGGACGCTGCTGCATCATCAGGCGGCCATCACCAAAGACGGCCATCTCAAGCGGCCCACCCTGACGGAAGACGGAGTGGAGCCGGCAGCCAACGCCGACCTGGTCAAAGCCGGGACGCGCTTTACGCCGGAGCTGTTCCAGAAATTGTGGAACTACCATAATGAATGGACGCAGGCCTTCTTTGCCGAGCAGGACCGCCGCGGCGAGCCGGGCCGGTTTGACCGCAGCAAGGCCGACGTGATCATGGAGTTGCTGATGAAGCAGCTGCCTTCACCGCGGTACATCCAGCACAGCGCCCGCGTGCTGTTTGTGATTGGACAGGCGAACCAGCAGGAACGCGCGCAAATCCTGGAGGCGATCTTTGATCTTTCCCGCGAGGAGGTTGTGAAGCGCGTCCAGTCAGGCGCGATGAGCGAGGCTGCGTTGGCGGCCCACGACTACATCTTTGACATCTTCCCCGAAGGCGACCGGAAGCAGTCTGCGCGGCCGCAAGGGACGGTGGCGGTGTAGCGCGAGGATGGCGCGAACTGGTGATCGTAAATAAGGGCCGGCGGCGTTTGTCGCTTGGCCCCTTCTTCTGGTGCGACGAAGGTGCACACGCTGTGCATTTCCTGTGTACAAACCGCAAATGGAATGAAACACAGCCCTTGGGCCGCAACCAATTAGTGGTATTTTCAGAAAGAACATCTGATGGCTTCAGTGAGTACAAATCAGGCAGGCGCGGAATGTCCCTTATGCGGCGGCACGGGATGGAAGTCCGTTGACGTTCCCGGCAGGGCCAGCCGCATGGCGCGCTGCGATTGCCGTAATGAGGCGCGCACGGCGCGTCTGCTGAAGGCGGCGCGCATCCCGGTACGGTATGAGCATTGCACGCTTGCCGACTTTGAGACTAGTTTTTCCGGAGCGCACCGCTCGCTGGCCGCGGCGCGGCTGGCCGCCGGCAGGTTTGTGGAGGAATACCCGATCGAAAAAACCGGACTTCTGCTGATCGGCCCCATTGGCACAGGCAAGACGCATCTTGCCGTGGGCATCATCCAGGAGCTGGTTCGCAGCAAGGGCGTGCAATGCCGCTTCTGCGATTATCGCGAGCTGCTGAAGGAAATCCAGAACTCTTACAACGCGACCGTGCAGACCACGGAGCTGGATATCCTGCGGCCGGTGTTTGATGCCGAAATCCTGGTGCTGGACGAACTGGGCGCGGTGAAGCCGACGGAGTGGGTTTGGGACACCGTCAGCCACATTCTGAACAGCCGCTATAACGAGAAGAAGACCACCATCATTACCACCAACTTTCCCAATCTTCCGCCGGGCGAGTTGCAGGCCGGGCGCGGCATGTCAGCCACGGAGGCCGCCCGCCACGCCGCCCGCAATGAGACGCTGGGCGACCGCATCACCGAACGCATGCGCTCACGCCTGCATGAGATGTGCCGCGTGGTGCAACTGGACGGCGTGGACTTCCGGCAGAAAGTCCAGAGCGCAAATTTCCGGTAAACTCCGGGTGTGGGCGCCCGCAGGCAGAGCAGCGAAAAATCCGACCCCGCGACCGGCCGATCAGTGGACCATTCGGAGGCCCGCCAGCGCGAGTTGTTTTCGCCCGACCACGCGCCGGATTTTTTTGCCCGGTTCCCGGCCGCTCCTGCTGTGTTCGTGCTTCGCGGCGCTGATGAAAACGCGGAGCCCTATGTTGGCAAGACAGCCAATCTGCGCCGTCGCTTACAACGGCTGCTGGCGCCGCCGGAGTCACAATCGAAACGGTTGAACCTGCGCCAGCGCGTGGCGCGCATCGAATACCAGGTCACGGGGTCGGACTTTGAATCAGGCTTTCTGCTGTATCGCGCCATGCGCCTGGAATTTCTCGCGTCGTACCAGAAGCGCCTGCGTCTGCACGCCGCGCCGCTGATCAAGCTGAACATGGAGAACGCATATCCGCGTGCGTATGTCACCACCAAACTGGGGCGACTCACCGGCCGTTCGCTCTACTATGGGCCGTTTCCCTCGCGGGCGGTGGCGGAAAAATTCGCCAATGACTCGCTGGACCTGTTCAAGATGCGCCGCTGCACCTTTGAGCTCAATCCCGATCCGGGGTTTCCCGGCTGCGTGTACTCGGAGATGAAGATGTGCCTGGCTCCCTGCTTCAAGGGCTGCACTGACGAGGCTTATGCCGCGGAGGTGGCGCGCGTGCAGGCCTACTTTGATTCCGGCGGCGAGTCGCTGCTGAAGGAACTGGAGGCGGAACGCGACCGCCTTTCCGGCGATCTGGATTTTGAAGGCGCGGCGCAGCAACACGCGAAGATCACAAAAATAAAGGCCATTCTTTCCGCCTGCGATGAAATCTGCCGGCGGCTCGACCAGTTGGATGCCGTGGTTGTTCAACCTTCGTCGCAGCCGGATTCAGTTGCGCTGTTCCGCTTCAGTAAGGGCGAGCTGGCTGGTCCTGAGCAATTCAGTGCCGGGCAGCAGGACGAAGACGAATCCATGAGCGCCCGGTTGCGCGCGGCGTTGGAGCAACTGTCGCCGGCGGGCGCGCGGTCGGCGGCGCAATTCAGCGAAGAGCTGGCCCTGCTCAAGCGCTGGTACTATCGCACGCATAAAGTCGGCGAGATTATCTTTGCCGACCGCAATGGCGAAATTTCTTTACGCAAGCTGGGCAATGCGGTGGGCAGAGTCCGGCGCGGCGAAAAAGAAATGCTCAGCTCACCGCAACCGGAACAGCAGCCTCTTCCTTAAAGGTCAAGTGTTTGTAAAGAAGCGTGAATGCGATGAACAAGGGCGATTCCAGGGCGGCAGCGATGCTGACATAAAGCAATCCCACGACCCACGGAAAAGTTGACTCGGTCAGGACCCGGTGCGCCCAAAGCCAGTTCAGACCCGCGTTTCCCAGCCAATATGCCGCATATCCTGCGATAGAAGCTTTGGCGCAGAATGCCGTGAAGAACAGTTCCCAGTTTTCGGTTTTCGAGATGCTGGCCCGCAAAGCTTCACCCAGTTTCATTTCAGGATTGCCCATCAACTCGGGAATTGCCAGCCCAAGCCGTGAAATCAGGCCGGCCAATCCATTGAGCACCACGAAGGCGATTGCAATAAAACTCGCGGGCCCATGCTTGAGAGGGCTCCAGAGTTCAGTTACCGCGAACATCACTGGGAAGCGGGCGACGAAAAAAATGGTCCAGATCAGCAGGCCAATCAAGGCAATTTCGCGACTTCGGTCTCTTGCGGCGGCGTAACCGTCTGAGAGCGGATGTCTTACGTCATCGTCGTCTTGCATCAGCTTCGCCGCGATAGCGGCAAAGAAAAATGCGCTGATGACACAATAGACTGCCCCACCGGAGAAGCCCGTCGTCAAAGCGAAGCCGAGAAAGCGTAGCGAAGCCGTCCCCGGACTCAGTCTGGGCGCAAAAAGATGCCAGAGAAATGGATTGATATAGAACTTCTCCAGATAATTGAATCCGTAAGCAAACACCGCCGGAAGAAACGCGAGGCGAAAGAACGTCCAAAATTCCCGGCGATAAAGTTCGTAGCTTTGCGTCAGGAGCTGTCCCCAGCCCAGTTTCTGCTGCCGAAAGGAGCCCGGATATTCTGGTGGCTGCGCCATTCCTTTGCCCGGTGCTGTGCTCATCATCGTTCTCCGCGGACTGAAGTTTTGCGATAGATCACCCGAATCCCCTCGCGCCACCGCTCGTCCACGCCTGCCAGCGCCCATTCGATCTCGCGCGAGAAATAGCTCAGGATCGTGTCCACGGCCGGATGCACGCGCAGCGAAGGCGCAACAAGCAAGAGCAGCGGCGGCTGCGGCAATAACTGTACGCCGGGAAAGTACCCGAACTGCGGAAATTCGCCGCGGCTGTGGTGCCACCGGACACGCGCCCAGTAGTCGAGCCCCTGCAATGGAAGATGGATGTCCTCATCGGCCTTGAGTTCCAGCACAGCCAGCCGGCCTTCGCGCGTGCACGTCAGCACGTCAATCATGGCGCGGTCGGATGCCGAGAACGCGGGGACCTGGGAATAGACATGCGCCGCGTCCAGCCGCGAATCGACGGCCGCGACGTTCTTCAACACCAGCGACTCCAGCCAGCGTTCGGGATACATGCGCCACAAGGGATCGCGACGATCGCCATGCACGTTGCGCGCGGCAGTGAGCGCGGCGGCAAAGCCCTGGAATTGCGCTTCCGTTTCTTCCGTGAGCCGGGCCTGATATCCGGCAACGCCGAAGATAATTTCTTCTTCCACGCGAAAACTTCCCGGCGCATTGGCCGCCTGCGCGCGGGCAAACTCCAGCCCGTTCAGGCGAAATGCCAGTTCCGAAGGCGAGAGCGCTGCGGCTTCCGCGCCGGGCACTGCCGCCGTCACTTTGCGGACAGCCTCCTCAAAACGCGACCGCACCCGCGCGCTGTCCGGGCAGCGCAGCAGGCGGGTTTGTATGTTGCCGTGATCGGCGGAGTCGATTTCTTCCACCGATTCATCGCGTTCATCGAACTCGAACAGCTCAAACTTGGCGGCTTCACGGTTCAAGTGGGCCATGCGAATCTGGAGCGTGGCCGAGCTGCGCCGGGGAACGTAAAGCTTCAGTCCTTCCACCACGCTGCTGCCCGCTTCGCGCTCCCGGCATGAATGCAGCCAGAGCAGACCGAAGGTGAGCGCGGCGTCAATCGAGGCCTGCGTCTCCTGCGCATTCACGCCAAGCACGGCAAAGCTGCTGCGCCCGCGGCGCAGAAGTCCGCGCGCATAGACCGGAGAGAAGCTGCGTTCCAGGTCCATGCTGGTGGAAAGCGCGCTGCCTTGCAGTTTCCATTCCGGCAGCTCGCGGCGCAGCACGCGCTCCAGAAGCCGGGCATAGCGGCTGCGGGCCGCTTTCTTTGCGGTGGGCGTGCGGCGGTCGCGGTCTTTGCAGATCTCCAGCTTGTGGGGCCGCGCCTGGGCAAAGCGACGGACGCTGAGCGTCAATGTCCCGTTTTTGGATTCCGCGCCGATCACGTGGCGAACCAGGTTGCGCTCCTCTGACCACAGGTGCAGCAGACACCGGCCGCGCTCGGAAGAGATGGAATACTGCGTGGAATTGAGATCGAAGACCATCTGGCCGTCTTCAATCACAACGCCATTTCCGGCTTCCGAGAGGAACTCCTGGAGCGAACGTGCAAAAAGATCGGACATCGTGCAAATTGCGCCGCAGGCTTACTGGCTTGCCGCGCCGAGGGAAAGCTATTTTACCGTCAAGCTGATGACCGTGCTGGCCGCCCCGATTGCGCTGGTTCCAGTCACCGTGACTGAGTAAGTACCCGCCGGAGTGCCGGTTGCAGGCTGAGCAACCGGGGTGGGGCTGCCGCCGCATCCAGCCAGGGCGCCCAGAATCACCAGCCCGGCAATGCCAAGGCCGAAAGCCGGCTTGAGTTTTGGCAGCCGTATCCGGCCATGCCTGCCGAACGCAAACAGCGCCGCGCACAATCCAAGCAAGGACAACGCGGGCAGGAAGGCGTTTGGCAAGCTGCCTCCGGGAATACGGAAATCTTCCAGCGCTGCCGCGGCTCTTGCGGTGGTGGAAATGGTCAGGGTCACCGCCGGCGAGCCTGACGTCACTGTAGTTGGACTGAAGCTGCATGAGGCGGCGCTGGGCAGCCCGGTGCAACTCAACGTCGCAGAGCCCGCGGCTTGCGCCAGATTTACAGTCAGGGGAATCAAAGCCGGCTGCCCCGCCGTAACCGTGACGCTTCCTGTCGTGGATCCAATGGTAACCGCAGGGTTCACAGTGGAGTTCTGCGACAGGGTATTGTTGGCGGGAACCGAATCCCCGCCGCCCGAGACGGTTAAAGTACTCGTTACCGATGCGGGAGCATTCACCGCAACGCTGACTTGCACGGTTATGTCCGGGAATGCGCCGCCATTTGGAGCGGCGTCAGAACGCGTGCAGGTGAGCGTGGCGATCGTGCAGTTCCATCCCGTGCCGCTGATGCCTGTCACCGTCAGCCCCGTGGAGACGGCGTACGTCAGCGTCACGGCCCCGCTGGAAGACGCATTGCCAAGGTTGCTCACGCGATAGACGAACACATCGCCTGTGTCGCCCACCGAGAGTCCCTGGCCGGCGACAAGGGACACGCCCAAGTCCACCGTCCCGATGGACGTGGGATCGGCGGCCGTGTTGTTGGCTGTGTTGCTGTCCCCGCCTCCGGACACCGTGGCGCTGTTGGTTACCGTGGCCGGCGCGCCGGCGGCGATGTTCACCTGGAGCGAGATTGCCGGATAGGAACTGCCTGCTGCCAGGATGTCAGAGCGCGTGCAGGTCAGAGGCGAGGCTGTCACTGCGCTGCATGTCCAGCCCGTGCCGCTGATGGCCGTTGCCGTCAGTCCCGCCGGCAGAGGATCTGTCACGGTGACAGCTCCGCTCGAAGGTCCCGTGCCTGTATTGCTTACAGAGATCGAGTAAGTTCCGGTCTGTCCCTGGAGGAACGTG
>DATIWA010000172.1:0-6217 GCA_035465515.1 Candidatus Limnocylindrales bacterium
GTAAGGCGGCCCGCGGCAACACGATCTCCGGAATGAATTCCCGCGATGTCGCGTATGTCTTCCGGAGGAAGCCCAGGCTCGCCGGTGATGTTCACGGCGCCCACCCGCGCCGGGGTTCCCGGAATCACCTGGAACAGGACCTTGACCTGTTGGTTCCGCGAGTCCCACTCATAAAAAGGCTGAATTTTCGGATTAAAGTAGCCGTTCTCCTGGAGCGAGCGGCGCATCCCCTGGATCCCCGCCTGGATCTTCTCCTCAGAGAATTGTTCGCCAAGAGCAAGTTTGCTGGCCCCGGCCAGCTGGCTGTCCGCGGGTGGCCCGGGCGCGCCTTCCACACGGATGGAACCGAAGAAGTAATTTTCCCGGGCGGAAAAGACCAGCACAACCTCGCCCTGGGGATTGCGCTGGGCTTCCACCTGTATTTCGCTGAAGCGGCCGCTGTTGTAGAGTACCTGGACAGACCGGCGGACCTTGTATTTGTCCAGCGGTTCGTTCGCCTTCTGCGGCAGAAGGGGCACCAGCCATTCAGGGTGCTCCACTGCGCCGCTCTTGATCTCAATAGCTGCCACCTTGAGGCCCTGAAGCTGGTTCAAACCTGTATAAGCGGGTGATTCCGGGGCGGACCGGCCGGCGACCTCCTGTTGCGTTGCGGCAACAGGCGGATTCTGCGCCGCAGACACACTGATCCACAGCACAAACGCCAGGTACACTGGTCGGAAACACGGCAATATTCGCCCCTTGTTATTCCTTTTTGGCTCTTAGCTTATTTAGATAGCAGCAGCTTGCGCCTTCGTTGCACCTCGGGTCTCAACCCGCGCGCCAACCCGCCGGTTTTGGAACTCCCAACCCCTCGCAGCCTAACACCTATAATAATCGCAATGGAACTCTCAGACCGATATTCCCGCCAGATACTGTTCTCCGGCATCGGCGCGGATGGGCAAAAACGACTGGGCGAGTCCCGTGTGGCAGTCGTGGGCTGCGGGGCCACGGGAACCTGCGTCGCCGGCCTGCTTGCCCGGGCGGGAGTGGGGGACATCCTGATCGTTGACCGGGACTATGTGGAACCCAGCAACCTGCAACGGCAGAGCTTGTTCGATGAAGCTGACGCTGCCGAATCCCTGCCCAAGGCGGTTGCCGCGGAGCGAAAGCTTGCGGCCTTTAACTCGCAGATCAAGGTGCGCTCGGAAATCGCCGATCTGGCCCCCGACAACATCGAACCTCTTCTGCTAAACGTGGACCTGGTCCTGGATGCAACGGACAACTTTGAGACCCGTTACCTTATCAATGACTTCGCTGTAAAGCACGGCAAGCCATGGATTTATGCCGCCGCCGTGGCCGCCTGCGGCGTGACCATGAACATTCTTCCCGGGGAAACGGCTTGCCTGAGCTGTATTTTCCCCGCTCCCCCTGAAGGCACGGTTGAAACCTGCGATACCGCAGGAATCCTGAACAGCGCAGTCGGCGTGGTGGGCTCGATTGAAGCGACCGAGGCCCTCAAGCTTCTGGTTGGGGCCAGGGACAGACTGCGCCGGACCCTCCTTTCCCTTGACGTATGGAGTAATGACCGGGCGGAAATAAGGGCAGACCGGCCGCGGCCGGGGTGCCATACCTGCCAGGAGCGGCAGTTCCCTCATCTCGCCGGCGAGCGGCGCCCGCAAATCACGCTCTGCGGCAGGAACTCCGTCCAGATCCATGAACGCAACCGGCCCGTTGACTTTCGCGAGATGGCCGCCCGGCTGGAGCCGCACGGGACGGTCAAGCACAATGAATTTGTCCTGAAGTTCTGGCGTGAGCCGTATGAGATGACGCTGTTTCCTGACGGCCGGGCCATCATCAAGGGAACCACCAATACGGCGGTGGCGCGGAGCCTCTACGCCCGATTCATCGGCAGCTAGGCACAACAGCAACCACCGGATTTTTGCCTGCCGCCCTCCATGGCATCCCGCGCTTACCCGGCGGCAATCAAAGAATGTAAGTACGTGCAGGGGTGCCTCATGTTTCGCAGGCTTCTGTTGACTCTCCTTCTCACAAGTTCTCTCGCAGCAATGGCGCAATACGTGACGGTTGGTCCCACCGGTGCGCCGCAGATCGTCTATCCCGGAGTTGCCACGCCCACCGGCGGGGCATTGCTGAGCACTCCAGTTGCAACGTTTGCTTCACCGCAGACCACCGTGGGGATCTCCACGGCTGACCGCGCCGGGATCAGCATGAGCCCTCCCATTAATCCGGCGGCCGTGGCAGCAGCCCCCAGCCCCACAGCGGTGGTTTACGGCAGCCAGGCGCCGGCGGCCACGGAAGCAGCGCCCGCTGCGGCCCAGGGCCAGGAAGGCGCGCCGGCAGAAACCGGCGGCCGGGCCATCAACGATATGGGACCGTCATCTTTTGCCGGCGCAGCGACGGTGGGCGCAGCGCCGCAGCAGCCGGTAGCCAGCCTGGGCGAGGTTGCGGCCAGGTACAAGGCCAGACAGTCGCAGAACGTTCGGACTTACACCAACGCCGACGCCCAGCGGCTGAGCGGAGGCGTGAACGCGCCGCAAGCTGCAACGACCCAGCCGCCACCGGCGGCGCCCCCGCAACAGCCGGCTATGACGCCGCAGGTTTCTTCCGGCGGACGGCCATCGCCCGCGACCGGCCTGGTGCAAGGCGCGCCGCCGCAGGGCGCGGAGAGCGAGGCCGCAACCACTCCCCAGGTAAATCAGCCGCAGGCGCGGCCAGGAAGCAAGGAAGAAGAGGGGCAGCGCCTTCCCGCAACTTCAAGCTTCCTGCCCCTGCTGGGCATGCTCGGACTGGCCACGGGCGGCATTGGATTGTGGTTGAAGAAGTTCCGCAGGTAATCCAGCCTGCATCCTCGGCAAAGGCGTCCGGCGTTCCGGACGCTTTTGTTTTTGCTCCGCGCCTCACTTCTGCTATCTTCCCCTTTCGCTCACCATAAGGAAGGAAATACCTTGAGCCAAGCCTCGACCAGCACTTCCCCTCAACTGCGCCGCGCCATGGGTTTTTGGGACGTGCTCCTGTTCAACATCGCCGCGGTGCTCGGCCCGCGTTGGATCGCAGCGGCCGCGCACAACGGGACCTCCTCCATCAGTCTCTGGATACTGGCCGCGGTTCTCTTCTTTCTGCCCACGGCGCTGGTGATCATCGAACTCTCCACCCGCTATCCCGCCGAAGGCGGGCTGTACGTGTGGAGCAAGGAGGCATTCGGCGACTTTCACGGCTTCGTCGCCGGGTGGGCCTACTGGATTTACACCTTCTTCTATTTCCCCGGACTGTTGACCGCCAGCGTGGCCATGTCTGTCTATATCGGCGGACCGAAGTATGCATGGCTGGCTTCCAACTCTCACTATCTGCTGTGGGCTTCGCTTGGACTGCTGGGCGTGGCCGTGGTGCTGAACATTGTGGGCCTCGATATCGGCAAGTGGCTCCAGAACGCGGGCGGCGTCGCCACCTATGCTCCTCTGCTCATGCTGGTGGGGATCGCCTTGTATCTGGGATGGCGCCATGGCAGCACCACGCAATTTTCCTGGAAGTCTGCGCTGCCCCACTGGGACTGGGACACGGTCAACTTCTGGTCGAACATCGCTTTCGCCTTCACCGGGATGGAACTGGTCTGCGCCATGAGCGAAGAGGTGCACGAGCCGCGCCGGACTTTCCCGCGCGCCATCTACAGTTCGGCGGCGCTGATCGCCGCCATGTACATCATCGCCACGGTGGCCCTGCTGGTGTTGCTGCCGGCCGGACAGGTGGACGTGCGCAGCGGCGTCTTTCAAGCGATCTCCAACGGTTCAGCGGCGCTGGGGATTGCGTGGTTCGGAATCGTGGCTGCGCTGTTGGTCACCGTGGGCAATGCCGGCGGCGTCGGCTCCACGGTGGCGGGAGTTGCCCGCATTCCTTTCGTCGCCGGGATTGACCGCTACCTGCCCTCATTCTTTGGCAAGATCCATCCCCGCTGGAAAACCCCATGGATCTCAATTCTGGTCCAGGCCGGCATTTCCGCCGTGATTCTGGTCCTGACCCAGCTTGGCATCAAATCCGTGATTGGCGCTTATCAATTTCTCGTTTCAATGTCGGTGATCCTGTACTTCATTCCGTTTCTTTACATGTACGCCGCGGTCATCAAACTGGCCTATCGCCCTGATCGCGCAACTCCGGGCGCCGTGCTGGTGCCGGGCGGAAAGGCCGGCGTGTGGCTTACTGGCTTGCTTGGTTTCCTGATCACCGGCGGCTCCATGGCGCTGGCTTGTGTGCCTCCGGGCGAGGAGCCGGACAAGGTGAGGTTTGTCGCCAGCCTGATCTTGTCAACCGTTGGATTTATCGGCTTTGGTCTTCTGCTGTACTGGCGCGGTGCGAGGAGCAAGAAGGCAACCGGCAATTAGTGGTTCGTAGTGGGCAGCCGCCAGTGGATGGGAGTGTGCGAATGTTTATCAGCCATCCACATCGCCCGGCTTAAGAAACGCGCCGTCGCTCGTTCGGCGGCTTTGAGACCGGGCCGCTGCCGCAAGCCGGAAGCCATCGGCTGGTCGCCGGCGGCTAATTCCTGTCCTTCATCGCCACCAGGCTCTTGCGAAATTCCGGCACCACCACGGCCTGTTCAATCGTCGGCTCATAGTAGTGGGCCAGCCGCTGGGACATGAGGTCAGCCTTCTCTTTGGCGCCGGTCTTCTGGTAGGCGACGATCAGCCGCTGGATGGAGAAGGGATTCTTGTCATCATCCTGAAGGCTCTCAATGGCTTCCTCGTACTTGCCCTGGGCCATCAGCACAGAGCCGCGGGCGCCGCTGAGCGAAAACTGCACCGGCCCGCTGTCATTGGAAGCGGCCAGTTTCTCAAGCATCTTGAGCCCGTTGAGTGCGTCCTTCATGCTGCCGTCGTGGACGGCCCGGCCCACCCGGGTGCGCAGGATAATGGCCAGTTCGCGCTCGCGGGCGGCCTGTGACATCGTGTGCGGCTCGTGCAGCACGGCTTCCGCTTTGCTCAGATACTGCATGGCCTTGCGGTTGTTCTTCTGGTAAACCGACATCATGCGCCAGGCTTCCGCTTCCAGCGCTCCCAGGTCCTGCTCGTGCGCCTGCCGGCCAACCTCCTGGTAAGCCGCGTCGGCATGGGCGAAGTCCTGCTCCCGGGCCCAGGTGGCGGCCGACTGCAACGCGAAGGTCACGCTCTGGACGCGCGAGGTCGCTCCCCGGACGGCGAGATCGTAGGCGGCGCGCGCTTTCTCCTCTTCGCCCATCACCGCGTAGGTGTCGCCTATGCCGGCCTGCGAATCAATGAATCCGGGATCGATCTTCAGAGAGGCGCGATAGTGCGCCAGGGAGTCGTCAAACTTGCCGGCCATGCGCGAGATCTCCGCCAGCGAATCCTGGGGGTTGGCTTCGTCAGGCAGCAGCGCGGCGTAGCGCGACATGTCGGCAAAGGCCTTGTCAAAGTCGCCGAGGCGGGCGTAGCAATAGGCAGCCTGATTCAGCGGATCGGCAAAAGTGGGATCCATTCTGCTGGCGCGCTCGAACAATGGAATAGCGCGTTCCGTCTGCCGTTGCCCGGTGAGCCACAGCCCGGCCAGCCATGCCAGGTCTTTGTCCTGCGGGAATTCAGAGAGCGCTTCATTCATGGCCTGGATGGCGGGTACCCACTGGCTCTGGTTGGCGTTGGCGACCCAGTCAACAATGAGCTGCCCTTCCCTCCCCGCAAGGTTGCGCGATGCAAGCGCCTTTTCGCGCTCCGCCACCTGTTCCACGGGATCGCGCGACAACATGGTGAGGAAGATGTGCGCGAGGGCAAACTGCGGATCTACCTGCGCGGCTTCGCGCCATTTTTCAAAAGCAGCGTCCCGATGGAGCGTCTGCATTTTCGCCAGGCCTTCTAGGAACAACTGGCGCGCCCGGGGCGACCCGGTAGTGATCTGGATGCCCGTGGAAGCGGGGACCTGCTGCGCGTGCAGCGTTGCCAAGGGCGCAAGCGCAACCACAAATAAGGCGCAGAGATGGAGTCGCATGCTGGGGATCTGATTTCTCATTACTTCAGGAGGCCTCAAGCCGTGAAACGAACTGCCCGTAAACTCACATACTCGAAGTTTACGGGCAAGTTACAAAGGTCATGATGGTTCAGGGCTCAGTCGTCATCATCGTCGTCATGGTGGTGGCGGCGCTCGTGCTCGTGATGGTGGCGGTAATAAGGGCCCGGGTCGCAATAGTCATCGTCGTCGAAACAATCATCTTCGCGGC
>DATIWA010000173.1:0-4011 GCA_035465515.1 Candidatus Limnocylindrales bacterium
CGAGAGCTGCAAGGACTTGCGTTTTACCTACGACGACGAGGACGCTCTGGTGGCGCTGGCCGCCCAACTCGGCATCGCCATGTTTGCCCTGCAAAACCTTGCCGAAAGCTTCGAGGAAGCGTCTCCGCGCCATACCGCGCCCGCGCCCGTCGCCGGCGCGCCCCTGCTGGTGCGCCACTACGCCGAGGATGACACCGTCTTCCTGGACGATGAATACCTTATTAAAGGCCTGGCGGGCGGCATCATGTGGAACCTGCTGGGTGATTATTCCGAAAAGAAGCGGTGCACCTTCACCAATCGTGAGCTGCGGCTGGATCCGCGCCTGCAGCTGCCCGACGTCAGCGACAACCTGGAGGCTCGGCTGGTGCTGCTGCGTCGCCGGCTGGAAGAGCGTGACCGCGGCGTATTCATCGAGAAAACCGAACGGGGCAGGTTTCGTCTGGTGGTGAACCGGCCGCTGGAGCTGCTGCAAATCCGCGCCGGAGCGGCCCGCTGATTCAAAGACACTCCCGCCGAATGCCCGGCAACGATTCCTGAGTGCCTGCCACTACTCCCTTCCTAAAACTTTCTTAACTGCTCCTTAAGATTTTCGTAAGCGCCCCCCGGCTGCAAACCATTGCGGTCTAATGCGATCAACGGGGCAGAAATCGCGCCGGAAAACTTCAGAGAGAGCACTCATGGACTTCATCCAAAAACCTCATACTTCATTCGCGGAACAAATCGTTACGGACGCAAGCCCGGCAGCCATGCTGGAAAGCATGATGCTGGTGCGCGCTTACGAGCTTAAGCTGCCCGAGATCGGAATCAAGATGGTCTGCACCTCGGTCGGACAGGAGGCCTCGGCCGTGGGCGTTGTGCGGGCGCTTGGCCCGGACGACCTCATCCTTACCAATCACCGCAGCGCAGGACATCTGCTGGCGCGTGGCGCGGCTCCCGGCCGCATGCTGGCCGAGGTGATGGGCAAGAGCACAGGCTACTGCAAAGGCAAGAGCGGGACCCTTCACATTTCCGTCAAAGAGCTGGGAATCGTGCTTACCTCCACGATTGTGGGCGGGGAGCTTTCGCTGGCGACCGGGGTTGCGCTTTCCCAGCAGCAACTCGGGCGTCCCGGCATCGTGGTGTGCTTCTTTGGCGACGGCGCCGCCACGGAGGGCATCTTCCACGAGTCGCTCAACCTGGCCTCCGTATGGAACCTGCCGGTGCTGTACGTTTGCGAGAACAACCAGTTCCAGGCATTCGTCCATCGCCGGGAAACGATGCTCACAGACCGCCTCAGCACGTGGGCGGCCTCCTACGGCATTGACTCGCTGACCGTGGATGGCAATGACGTGGAGGCAGTCCAGGCGGCTGCGCAGGCCGCTGCACAGCAGGTGCGGACCACAAGCAAGCCGTTCCTGCTTGAAACCTATACCTACAGGATGCATGGCCACATGGAAATGGACGACCAGTCCTACGTTGACCGTGACGAGTTGGCGGCGTGGGCGGCGAAAGACCCAATTGACCGTTACAAAGAGCGCCTTCTGGAGCAGGGCCTGCTTGGCGCCGGCGACATCGAGCGGATAGAAGGCGCGGTCCGGCAGAGGATCGAGGCGGCGGTGGAGTTCGCCGCGGCGTCACCCTACCCTGAACTCAGCGAGCTCACAACGGACGTTTATGCCTAAGGAGATTTCCATGTTCCAAATCACCGTAAATGAAGCCATCAGCCAGGCCCTGGCGGAAGAGATGCGGCGCGACCCGCGCGTCCTGATGTTCGGCGAAGGCGTGGCGACCAAGCGCCGCAATCTGGTGGAAGAATTCGGCGCGCAACGCGTGCGCAATACGCCGTTGGCGGAAGGAATTATCGCCGGAACAGCGGCAGGAGCGGCGGCCACCGGGCTCCGCCCCATTGTTGATCTGCTGTTCGCGCCTTTTCTCTGCTTCGCCATGGAAGAAATCGTAAACAGCGCCGGCAAGCTGCGCTACATCTCCGGCGGCCAGTTCTCCTTCCCGCTGGTGGTGATGGCGATGACCGGAGCCGGATGGGGCGCGGGCGGGCAGCATAACCACAACGTGGAATCCTGGTTCGTGCACGCGCCGGGGCTCAAAGTGGTAATGCCTTCCACGCCCGCCGACTTCAAGGGCCTGCTCAAATCGGCCATTCGCGAGGAAAACCCGGTCGTATTCTTCAACGACCTGTCGCTTGGGTTCCAGACGGGCGAAGTTCCCGAAGGCGATGAAGTTGTGCCCATCGGCAAAGCGGCAGTGCGGCGCGCAGGCGACGACCTGACGCTCATCTCGTACGCCAAAACCGTGCACACCTGCCTTGAAGCAGCCGGCCGGCTGGCCGAGCTTGGAATATCCACCGAGGTGCTCGACCTGCGCACCTTGAAACCGCTGGATGAGGAAGCCGTCCTCGCTTCAGCGCGCAAGACCGGGCGCGTCATCGTGGTGCACGAAGCCAGCGCTATGTGCGGCGTGGGCGCGGAGGTTGCAGCCGTTCTTGCAGAAAAAGCCTTCACAGCACTCAAGGCGCCGGTGGTCCGGTTGACCGGGCCGGACGTTCCACCGCCGGCAAGTTTTCCTCTGGAACAGGCATTCGTTCCCCAAACAGACGCGATCGTTGAGGCGGCAATCCGGCTGGTCGAGTTCGACCAGACTGACGCTCTCAACGAGACCGTGCTGGTTTAAATCACAGATTCACTTTCATCCCAGGCAGCACCTGGACGCAGGAGACGGAACATGAGCACTCAGGACCCTATTCGCAGCAACAGCAACACACAGGAGAAGCGCCGGTTCAGGGCGGGACTTCTCTTCGCAGCCATCGCCGCGCTGACCGGCGCGACGGCGTTCAACTTCTGGAACCCGGCGAAGGCCGAGGCGCGAGACGACAGTCCGCAAACTTTTTACGGGCCGGCCAAAGCCATGGGCGCCGGCGGAGCGCGCTCTTACGTCAGTTTGAAAAACGGAATGCCGGTTGAAATCGGCTATGAGCTGGAAGAAGACGCGCTGAATGGACTGCCCGCGCCCAAACCTCAACAGCATCATGACATGTCCGTGATGCACCTCGACATGACCGAGTACCTGCTGGAGTTGCCGGAGCAGGCAACCAAGGCCACACCGTTCAAATTCCTGGAGCTGGATTGGAACCCCGCGGGGCATGAGCCGCCGGGCATCTACGACCGGCCGCACTTTGACTTTCACTTTTACACGATCACCCGCGCGGAACGGGACGCCATTGATCCCAGGCACCCTGACTTTTCGCGCCAGGGGGAACGCCTGCCCAGGGCCGAACTGTTGCCTGCCAGCTATATCACTCCGCCGCCGATCACACCCATACCGCGCATGGGACTGCACTGGGTCAGCAGCCAGGCGGACGAGATGCATGGAAAGCCGTTTACCCAGACTTTTCTGCACGGCTCGTGGAATGGAAGCATGATCTTCTTCGAGCCGATGATCACCCTGGCGTTTCTCAAAGGCCAACCCGACGTGACGTTGCCGATTTCGCCGGCAAAGTGCTATGAACCGGCGGGCCAGTATCCCACCACGTATAGCATCCGGTATGACCGGAACAAGCGGGTGTACCGCGTTTCGCTGGGCGGCTTCGTCCAGAGGGGCTGTGAAAACCAGGACAACAACATTGCCGAGGCTGAATCCCCGAGGCGCAACAAGTAGCTGGCCGGCAAGCGGCCCACAGCCCTTGAACAACTCAAACGGAGAGGGCGGCGCAACGCCCTCTTCGTTGATGTTCCCTGCCGCAGGCGGCTGCCGTTTGATTGTCATTCAAAAGAGGACGACCGCTCCCGCAGTTCCATAGCGGGACGCAACGCGACGTTTCAAGCCCCACGGTTTCACAACTGCAACCTGCCATGAGGTGAGCGCATCCGAATAGTCCGGCATACCTCTGACCGAATCGCGAACTAAAGCGGTCTGCATGAAGAAAGTATTCCTGCTGTTGCTGTCCGGCGCATTTCTCCCCGGCATCTGTCATGCTCAGTACCGGACCTATTCATTCAAGGCCGATGTCCGGAACGG
>DATIWA010000174.1:0-2383 GCA_035465515.1 Candidatus Limnocylindrales bacterium
ATGGCAGTTAGGGCACTCAGACAGGCCGTTCGCGGTCAGATGATCGTGAGCGCGGCGCCTCGAGGTGCGTGCCTTGGAGTGCCGCCGTTTGGGATTTGGCATGTTGTTCCTTTCCGTGGCGCTCGGCCTCAGCGGGCCCCAACGCACGAATTAACTTTTATCGTTCCAGCTTCTTGCGAATATCCTCCAGCGCCGACCACCGGGCGTCGGCAACCGTGGCCACACAGCTGCAATTCCCGGTGTTCAGGTTTGTGCCGCAGTGCGGACACAACCCTTTGCATGATGCGCTGCAGATCTGCTTCACAGGAAGCGCCAGCAGTATCTGCTCCTTCAAGACATCTTCCAGAAGCAGCCCGTCTCCCTGGTAGTAGCCGATTTCAGTCTCAGCGCGGCTGATGGAGACTTCGTCTCCGGCAGCATCCACCCCTTGCGGCCGGTACACCAGATCAAACTCTTCGGCCACGGTGTTGTCCACTTTCTCAAGGCAGCGCGCACAACGGGTCTCAATTTCCGTGGAGAAAGTGCCAACCAGTCTGATATCGTCCACGGTTTTCCGCCCACCGCGGTTTTCCCGCACCAGTTCAGCGCGTCCTGCAGCCTTCAGAGGCGCCGTCTGCGTAAGTTCTTCGCCCAAATCAATCACGCCGGGCTTGTAAATTTCCTCAAATTCCAGCCTCCGGAGCTCAAGATCCTTTGTTTTTATGTACATACGGCTACTCCGGAGTTCTATGCTCGATGGGAAACGGACGGAGACAAGTTCAAGAATAAAGGTGTTGCGGAGAGAGTGTCAAGGATCAGGCAAACCGCCCGGCAGCGGAGTTGACCGCTGCCGGACATCGTAGCTACCTTTACAGATTCCGTGAGCTTTCGGTCCCGGTCGCTTCCTGTACTGCGTTAGCAAACCGCTCGCCCTGCCCCCGAATAGCGGAAACCGTGCTTCGCACCCGGTCGCGTCCCTGGTCCACCAGGTCACGCGCCGAGCCCGCGAGATCGCCCGCGCGCTGCTGGAGGTTACTCCGGGTCTCTTCCCCGCTCATGGGAGCAAAGAGAATGCCCAGCCCAATGCCAATTCCTAATCCTGCTAAAAAGGACTTCATAAGTTGTGCTCCTCTGATTTGATTGCAAATGATGTTCTCATCGCCAGACAACTCTTCTAGAGATGCGAACTGTGGGTGAAGGTTTGCCGGCCTTCAAACCCGCCGCGCAAAGCATTACGCCGGGCCGGCAGCGCGGACCCGGAAATCTTCGGCGGCAGGCGGCCTATTTTCTGCCGGAAAGCTTTGCGGTAGCAACCTGAGCCGCCCTGCTCTGGGGATCTTCCTTCTGGATCTGCTGGTAAATGCTGGCCGCCTGTTGCGGGTCGGTGGTCTCATACAGAGATGCCATTTGCAACTGCGCAGCGGCTTTGGACACCGTCTCCGTTGGATGGTCGGCCAGGTCTTTATAGAGCCGCGTTGCGTCAGCCGTACGGTTGGTGGCGCGATAAAGGTTCGCCAGCGCCATTTTGGCCAGCGCAGCGATGTTTTTGTCGCCGGAATCGGACACAGCTTTCAATTGCTGTTCGGCCCCGCTCTGATCGCCCGCCTGAATCGCAGCGACTCCGCCCATGTAGCGGGCAATCTTGCCGGCTTCGGTGTGAGGAAACTTATCGGCTACGGCGGCAAATTCCTTTTGCGCCGTTTTCCCGCGTTCGGCGAGGCTGGCAAAATTTTCATTCCCGTTATCGGGAGGAGCCGGAGTGCCGGCCGGCCTTATGGGCGCTTCAAATACCCGCATTGCATTGCCCAGGGCGAAATTGGCCTGGTCGTTTTGGCGGTTGCGCCACGTGACGAAGCCGAGCGTCCCGACAACAAGGACCACAATGGCGACAACGGAAACGATGATCTGGCGTTGATGCCCCGAAGCCCAATCGGCCGCGCCTTGCGCAGTTTCGACAAATCTGTCTTCTTTTTTCAGTTGACGGCGGGTGTAACCTTGCACGTGAAAAACCTTCTTATGGGTGGATAAGTGCCTGTTAAATCCTGAGCTTAGCAGGATTTTGCCGCATCCGTCAATGTTACCGGAAGTTGCTCCTGTTGAACCCCGCACAGGCACTCTGCAAACACCGCAGCGCTTGCAGCGAGACGAGAGAGCAGAACTAAATCCAGTCTTTACTTACCGTTGCGCTTTTCATGCCGCCGTGGGTGGTGCAACCGCGCCTGCTGGCCCCGGCTTCCAACTTTCATAGGAACTGTCGCAAAACCTTCGGTGCTCTAAGTTGCAGAAGCCTCGGACAGGGGTGAATCATGCGTAAAATTGGAATAACCATTCTGGTCGTCCTGGTGTTGCTGGTCGCGGCAGCGCTGATTGTTCCACACTTAATTGACGTCAACCAATACCACTC
>DATIWA010000175.1:0-4441 GCA_035465515.1 Candidatus Limnocylindrales bacterium
TCAGGACGGCGGCCCCAACACGGACGCCGGAGTAAGGGGCATAGGCGCGCTGCAGGGCCTTCCGCGCCGCGGCAAGGAGCAAGTCGCGCTGTCCATCAGGGAGAGCTGATGATGACATGCTGAATACGATACCATCGCTGCCGCCCCAGACGCCCACCGCCGCCCATCCTCGAACCGCGGATTTGTCCGCAACCAGCGCTCGAGAATTCATTGTATCTAATTGATTTTAAACGAAGTTACAAAGGGAGCGATATCCTCAGGCAGCCAGGGATGCATGCTCGACGGGATGTCCGGTCAGGGGCGATATTGCTGCCTGGGCGGGTGCGCTTTCGCCTACTATGAGCGTCCCGAAGCCACGGTGGCACTGGCCCAAAAAAAGATGTTCCACTGGCCTGATGCACGGGTCTTAGTCATGTACGGAGGATTACGACGTGGCTGCGCAGACTACCACAGCACCGGTTATGTATCCAGTTCGGAGGGAACCATGCCCGGACCGTCCGAGCCAGGAGCATAACGCTGTGGAATGTCACCACACTGGTGAGCAGGCGTTGGCACCGGCACGTGTCAACGCCGGTTCACCGGAAATCCTGAAGAAGCGCCCTGTTGCTATAATCCCGGAAATGTCCTGGGACCAGCTTACAGACGAGGCGCTCATCGTCCGCTCTCGCGATGAAGCCGATAAACAGCTTGCGGAACAATACGTTAACGAGCTGTTCCGGCGCCACCATGTAAAGGTGGCCCGCTGGTGTCTGGGATTCGCGGAGGACCGCGATTCGGCCGCTGATCTGGCCCAGGAAATCTGCGCGAAGGCCTACAAGAACCTCTCAAATTTCAAAGGTGAATCAAAATTTTCAACCTGGCTGTTCTCGATTGCCCGTAATCACTGTCTTAATTCTGTGAGGTCGCGTTCCAATATGCCGGCGATGGAAACAGAGGAGACGGTGATAGAGACGCTGCCGGACCTAGTCTCCGACAACCCTCTGAAAACTGTGGAACGCAAACAGCTCCTGGAAATCGCCCGCCAACTCGTCAATTCGGAGCTGGAAGAAACGGAAAAGCAGGTCTTCACGCTGCATTTTGCGGAAGAAGTGCCGCTTGATGTAATTACCCGGATGTTGAATCTTGACAATGCCAGCGGGGCCAAGGCCTTTCTGGTGAGCGCCAAGAGGAAGCTGGACCGGGCTGTAAGACGCTGGAAAGCACAGGCTTAAGCGACGGAGGAAAATGAAAATGGCCGCCAACAACAATGCGAAGATCTGGCAGGAAGCGGTTTCTGCCACCAAGGAATGTCCCGGGATCGATGTGCTGGAGAAACTGATTGATCAGGAACCCTCGGATCCCAAGATTGCACAGCACGTCTCCGGTTGCCCGCATTGCCAGTCTGAGATTGCCATGTTGCGGCACTTTGAGTTATCGTTGCCCTCGCCGAATGAAGGGGCAGCGGTGGCGTGGATTGCAGCCCAGTTGGAACGCAAGCAGAAAGCACCCGCGGCGCAGGCCGTAGATGCGGTTCCGTTCTGGCGCAGCCTGTTCCGGCTCCCGTACATGGCGGCAGCCGCGGCACTGGTTATAGCGATCACGCTGGGCGTTTCCTTTTACAATTCTGACCGGTCCGGCCAGCCGGTCATTGGCCCCGGGAACTTCGGAACAACCTATCGCGGGGAGCTTCATCTCATTACCACGGGAGATCTCAACCAGCCGCCCGAGCAACTCACATGGGAGGCGGTTGCAGGAGCAACCAGCTACTCGGTTGAGATAAGCGACGTCGCCAATGACAAAATCTGGGAAGGTAAATCCACACAAAATTCCATAAACGTTCCTACAGACCTGCGAGCGAGGATGTATCCGGGCAAACCGCTCAATTGGAAAGTAACTGCGACGGACGCAACCGGAAAGGAGTTGGCCTCCGGCCACGGGAGGTTTCGGATCACTCTGAAGACCCAGAACGATCTATAAACAGAACAACTTGCTCAGGAATGTGAATCTCCGGGTCACTTCCCCAAAAGGAGATTTTGATGAAAAGCTTCAGCCAGGCGCAAGCCTGGAACAAAATGGTCACTGCGTCGGTGGCACTGGTTGCCACCGTCTGCTTTTTGTGCGCAACGGCCGCTGTGGCAGCCGAATCGTCGAATGATGATCCCACCCCGACCCCCGGATTCACCGGCGTCTCCCTTGCGGTCAAAAGCTCGACAATCCCTCCTGGTGGCACTTTCCAGTTTCAATTGATGCTCACCGAGCCCAAGCCCATCGGCAATTCCAGCACCCGGCCAACCCTTCCCTCGGGATCCACAGGCATCTCTTTGTACGACCCAATAGGCATTACCGCTGGAGTGGCTATTGTAAACAATTCCGGCATTCAAATTACCGCCACTTCCCCCAAGGATACGTTTGGCAGCAATCCTGATTCCGATTATCCAATCCTGACGATCGCAGTTCCGATCCCCGCCACGGCAACGGTGGGAAGCACATTCCCACTGAGCATCGACACGGCGAATTCCTTCTGGATGGATCCGACCGGGCAACCGTACCCACAGGAGGTCAAGGGCGGAGTACTGAAGATCGGCGGCACCATGGCCATTTCCGATGTGGTTCCGGGAGGCGGGTTTCAGCCTGCGGGGACAAGGATTTCGATCTTCGGCATGGGATTCACTCCGCTTTCCCAGGTTGATTTTTCAGGGGTGACCCTTACCGCCAGCGATTTTACATTTGTCTCCCCGACAGAAATGGATGTGGTCCTTCCGCAGGGCCTGCGGATGGACGGAACCCGAGTGAGGGTCCGCAATGAAAACGGTGAAGTAACCACCTATTTTTCCTATCTGCGCGCCCACAATCTTGGGCAAAGCACCCATCCGCTCGTCGCGCAGAGCTATCCTCTCTTTTCCCGTCAGCAGTACACCAGCGGGACCCTTGCCTGGACAAGGAGCGGAACCACTTTTACCGCTCTCGCGCTGCAGAACCCCGGCACAACCGCCGCGGAGGTCACAGTGGAGATGATGTCAGCCACCAATCAGGTGCTCGGCAGCTTCAGCTTTCCACTGGCTGCGTACAGCAAGATGACCCGCGATCTGCAGGAATTTTTCGCAACGCCGCCGGCGGAGGCCACAAGCGTGCACATCGTGTCCACACAATCCATCCAGTTGCTTGGTTTGCTGGGAGATGACGCGAGCGGCAATGTTGCTCCGGTCCTGGTCGCGGCTCCTTAACGACGGGCTCCACAGGGTGGCCGCGACAGGCTAAGGTTCCGCACGAAGCATCGTGGGACTTGGATCCTGCCTGGCGCGCGCCGCCCGTTTCCGCAGTTCGAAGATCACAAGCGCGGCCGCGGCCACGACCAGCAAGGGCGCCAGCAGGGCCTGCCAGGCGATGAACATGGGGACCGGGTCACCGCCATCGCCGTTGAGCACGAATGCGGCCCAGAAGCGCGGGTGGCCCAGGTCCGTGCCTGAACGCAGAAATTTCAGCTTGGTCAGACGCAGTGCTTCAGCCTTGGATTTGTGCTTCTTGAGCAGAAAATAATAAAACTGCTTCATGAATTCCGAGGTTGGCTGGTCCGGGACCCTCCATAGCGTGGTCAGCGCAGAGCGCGAACCGGCGGCCAGCAGGGCCCTGCTGAATGCCTGAATTCCTTCGCCGGGGACCAGGCGTCCTCTTTCCGTATCGCAGGCAGAGAGTGTTGCCAGGCTCACTCCGCGCAGGTCGAGATCGTAGAGTTCCTTGAGGAAGAGAAAGTTATTGGGCTGTCCCGGCTCGTCAGGGGAGAACAGGAGCCGCGAGCGTTCGGGATTGTCCATATCGGCAATCGCATGCGTGCTGACGTGCAATAATGACGCCCCGGTCCGCGCGGACTGGAAAAAATACCGCTTGCGATCGGACGCTCCCAGGAACAACCTGGTCCGGCCCGAACTCATGGCGGCAATGCCGCGGATTTCGTCTCCGGAACTGGGCAGGGCCGCAAGGTCCGCCCCTTCGGCCGCGGCCCGTTCCGCCAGCACAGAGCTCTCGCCCTTACCTACGACTTCCGGATCTCCAAAAGCAATCAGCTGTCGTTGCCAGGGCAATCCAAACTCCTGGTTGCGCGGGAACGCGCCGCGAAGAAGCAGCACGGCGCTGGGCATATAGGTGACATCGTGGCTTTCCAGCAATGGATGTCCAGTGCCATCGGACATCAGCTCAAACGGCACCAGACTTAACACTCCATCCGGAACAATCAGGATGTGGGGATAATCCTTTTCTGCGAATGGCGCAATCCCGGATGGCGCCAGGCTGCTGATCTTCTCGAAATCCTTTTGCCAGTCAGGCCCAAGGTTTTCCGGCAATCCGGAAACAGCCTGCTGAAACTTTTCCATCTCCTCCGGAGAGAAGTGTTTCTGCGCGATCCCGCTTGATTTTTGCGTGACCCAGACGGCTGCTATGGCGTCCCGGCCGGTCCAGAACTCAACCA
>DATIWA010000176.1:0-1952 GCA_035465515.1 Candidatus Limnocylindrales bacterium
GTTCACCCCCAACAATGAAAATGGGCTATGTGGCGCGCGCTAAAGCGTGCGCCACGTGACTTAGGCAGCCGGTGGGGCGACTCGGCAAAGAGATTTCCTGGAGCAACCGCGCGCGTCAGCAAGCAGTCAAGGCACCTTTGGAGAGGAATCGCGGTAGGGATGCCGGTCACCCGGCACCCCCCGCACGGACCCGTGCGGGCGCTCATTAGCGCACACGGTTCTTATCTTGGATTTGGGTGCTTGGCGCAAAACCGCTCCAATGGATAAGGATGCAGAATCGCAGGAGCCGGGAGATACTGAGCGACGATCCGGTCAAACACAGCGCGCCGAAGAGGCCGTTGCCCTCTCCGCCGCACCGCCTGCCACCAATGTCGAATCACATCGTGCCGAAACGACCGCAACCGGGGAAAATTCCCCGGCACAGCGTGATAGTTGAAGTAGCCCCGCACTACGGCTCGCAGCCATTCTCCGATGTCCTTGATAGGCTCGTGCATCCGCCTGCGCAGTTCCGCCTTGATTGCTTTCAGCTTCGCCGCCATGCGTTTGCCGACCGTCTTGCGCTGCACCGTGAACCGGCCCGTCTTGTGAATTGTTCCGCAGATATGCGTGAAACCCAGAAAATCGAAGGTTTCCGGCTTGCCTTTCCCGTCCCGCTGCCGATGCTCGGCGGCATAGCGCCCAAACTGAATCAGGCGCGTCTTCTCCGGATGCAGTTCCAGTCCGAACTCCCGCAGCCGTTCCTGCAGCAGCTCCAGAAATCGCTCCGCTTCTTTCCGGTGCTGGAACCCCAGGACGAAATCATCCGCATAGCGGACCATAATCACATCCCCTATCGCGAATTTCTTCCGCCACTCGATCACCCATTGGTCCAGTACGTAATGCAGGTAGAGGTTCGCTAGAAGCGGCGAGATGACGGCCTGAACGCAAAAGGTAACTTCGAGTTCGACCGGGCGGTTCTCTATCGGCAGGAGGGCAAGAAAGGATGAGGAAGTCCTTGACTTGTGTCATAAATAGACGTATATATATGACAGATGGCCCGTGCCAGCGACGCCCAGAAAGCCGAGCGGCTCAACTTGGCTCGCAGCCTGCTGCGGGAACACGAGCATTTGCCCGGGGCCGCCGAACAGCTTGCCCGGGACTGTTCCATCTCCAGGCGCCAGGCCTATCGCTATCTCGAGCAGGCACAGCAGCTCAAACGGCCGGTTCCGGTCGGCGATGCCAAAGTGTCCTTTACGGTCAAGCTCTCGCGCAGTCTGGTCGACAGACTCCGGGGGTACGCCGCCTCGACCGGGGTGACCCTGAGCGAAATCGTCAGCCGAGCCGTGCTGGCGATGTTGCATCGTGGGGGAGGTCGTGGCTGACGGCGTCGCGGGTCGGCAACGGACACTGCGGCTGGAATATCAATTTGATCGGTTATTGCCGGAAAAGCTGGCGCAGGCTTATGAACTGCTCGTGCCCGACAAGATCCGGCGAACGCTCGGAGCTGCTACCGGCCAGCCCGCAAGCAACCAGGAGATACTGAATGACCAAACCGGCCGCCATCTATGCGCGTGTGTCCTCGGACCGCCAGAAGGAGAACCACACGATCGCCAGCCAGGTGGCGGCCTTGGTGGAGTATGCCGAGACCCGCGGATACCTGGTTCCACCCGAGTGGCGCTTCCAGGATGAAGGCTATAGCGGCGCTACTTTGCTGCGGCCCGGCTTGGAAGCGGTGCGCGATCTGGCGGCCGCGGGACATATCCAAGCCGCGCTTGTCTACTCACCCGATCGGCTGAGTCGCAAGTATGCCTACCAAGTCCTGCTGGCCGAGGAGTTGTCCCGCTGCGGCGTGGAACTGGTGTTTCTGAAAGCGCCTGCCGGCGCGACTCCCGAAGACCAGCTGCTGGTTCAGTTTCAGGGCATGATCGCCGAATACGAGCGGGCGCTAATTGCCGAGCGGTGTCGCCGCGGCA
>DATIWA010000177.1:0-2093 GCA_035465515.1 Candidatus Limnocylindrales bacterium
TGCTGGCGCAGGCGCTCTTCGGCCATCCTCAGGCCCTGCTGCTCGACGAGCCTACAAACCACCTCGACCTCGACTCCATCCACTGGCTCCAGGATTTTCTCAACCGGTATGACGGCGTGCTGATCACCATTTCCCACGACCGTCATTTTCTCAACAGCATTTGCACCCACATCGCGGACATTGATTACGAAACCATCATCACCTACACGGGCGGTTATGACGACATGGTGGTGGCCAAGACCCAGATCCGCTCGCAGATTGAGGCGCAGAACGCGCAGCGCGAAAAGAAGATCGCCCAGCTCAATGAGTTCATCGCCCGGTTTGCCGCCGGAACGCGTTCCAGCCAGGTGCAATCGCGGCGCAAGGAAGTAGAGCGTCTTCAGGTCACCGAACTGGCCAAGTCCAACATTCAGCGGCCATTTCTCAAATTCGAACAGAAGCGCCCGTCAGGGAAACACATTCTGGAGCTGGAAGGGGTCACCAAGTTTTACGGTGACAAAGAGGCTGGCGTGAAGGAAGTCATCAGGGAATTTACAGCCAGCGTGCTGCGGGGTGAAAAGATTGCGCTCATGGGGCGCAACGGCGCCGGCAAAACCACGCTTCTCAACGCGCTGCTGGCCAACTCGCCTACGACTCCGGAGGCCGATCTGCGCACCACCAGCGGCTATGACGGCCCTCTCCTGGACGACGGCAAGGTCATCTGGGGACACGAAGCCAGCGTCGGCTACTTCCCCCAGGACCACCGCAGCCTGATCGAAAAGGGCAAGACAGTTTTCGAATGGCTCTACCAGTGGGACCCCTCGGTATCGAACGAAGAAATCCGCGGTCTGCTCGGCCAGATGCTCTTTGCCCGTGACGAGGCCAACAAGAAGACTGACGTTCTCTCCGGCGGCGAGGCGGCGCGCATCCTGTTCTGCAAGCTCATGCTGCAAAAGCCCAACGTGCTGGTGCTGGACGAGCACACCAACCACCTTGACCTTGAGTCCATCAATGCGCTGAACATCGCGCTCCAGCGCTACCAGGGGACGGTGCTGCTGGTCACGCACGATCACGACCTGATTGATGAAGTCGCCACCCGCATCTGGCACTTCGATAACGGTGCGATTGAAGACTTCAAGGGATCGTACGAGGAATACCAGGCGGTCACGGCGTAGATGCGAACATGATCAAATCGCCGGCCGCACCACACCTCAAGCGGGCTTCCGGCGTGCCCCGGACCCATTTAGCCGCACAAAATTAAAGCCCCTCTCGCTTTCGCGAAAGGGGCTTTTTGCACGAAACCCTGGCGCTTACGCGCGCACCGGATCCATCTTTTCCTTGTCCACTCCAAGCTCCTCAAAAGCCTTCTCGGCCTTCTTGGCGTCGAATTTGCCGTCGCGGGCCAGGCGTGAGAGCGCGGCTGCGGCAATCGATTCGGCGTTGATTTCAAAGTGGCGGCGCAGGTGCTGCCGGTTGTCGCTGCGTCCAAAACCGTCGGTGCCAAGCGTGACCATGCGCGTTCCCAGCCAGGGAGCAAGCTGGTCGGGCACGGCCTTCATGTAATCGGTCGCGGCAACGATCGGCCCTTCCGAGCCTTCGAGCGCCGTAACAACGTATGGCGTCTTCGGCTTCTCGGAAGGATGCAGGCGGCTCCAGCGGTCAGCGGTGAGCGCTTCGCGGCGCAGTTCGTTGTAGCTGGTTACGCTCCAGACGTCGGCTGGGACCTTGTACTTCTCCGCCAAAATCTGCTGAGCGCGCAGGGCCTCATTGAAGATCGATCCGCTACCGAACAGCTGTACCACGGACTTCTTGCCTTCCGCCGCCTGGTACTTGTACAGCCCGCGCAGGATGCCTTCGCGGACAGCTTCCGCTGAAGGCGTTTCCGGCATGGACGGCATCGCGTAGTCTTCGTTGTACAGGGTAATGTAGTAGAAGCGGTCTTCCTTCTCCTGATACATGCGGCGGAGGCCGTCCTGCACAATCACCGCGATCTCGTACACGTAGGCGGGATCGTAAACCGCGCAAGTCGGCACAGCGCTGAAGAGGATTGGGCTATGCCCGTCCTGATGTTGCAGGCCCTCGCCCAGCAAAGTTGTCCGGCCGGCGGTGCCGCC